>CAZLJB010000247.1:0-5505 GCA_964559195.1 uncultured Anaerolinea sp.
AGGTGCAACCGGGATGTATCAAATTGTAGAAGTAATCCAGCAATTGAGAGGGGAGTGCGGCGCCGGTCAAGTGGATGGCGCCAGAATTGGCATGGCGCAGAATATCGGCGGCAGCGGTGCAACCATTTTGACGCACATATTTAAAGCTGAATAAATAGCAAATACAAAACGGCTGGAGCAGTAAAACGCTCCAGCCGTTTTTTTATTGATACTGCAAAACTGTATTAAGAACTGGGTACGGGGCTGGATTTCAGTCGCTATTACGCATACGCCAGGAATACAGTCGATACAACCACGGCAGGTAAACCCGATCCAGGGATTGGGCGGTGCGCAGCAGCTGGCCGCCAAAACCGCGCTTGAAACGGTAAACACCCCACAAACCAGTCTGCCGGTTTTCAAACTCGGCTTCCAGGCTGGCTTCGTTCTTATCTGGGACACCCCAGAGATCATAAGACAGGCAGCCATGCTGACGGGCCCATTGCATGGCACGCCACTGCAACAGGTAGGTGGGCATCCGGTTACGTTCTTCATCATTGGATGCTCCATACAGGTACCAGCTGCGGCTGCCGCTGGCGAAGATCATCAAGGCGGCCAGGGGCTGGCCTTCAAACTCGGCCATCAAGAGCTCAGCTGCACCGGATGGATGAAATAATTCGTAAGCTTTGCGGTAATAGTCCAGGGAATGCACGCCAAAACCATCCCGTCCACCGGTCACCTGCAGCATAGCCTGAAAGCCTTCCAGATCGTCCCAGGCTTGCACCTGGATGCCCTTTTTCTCAGCCAGACGAATGTTGTAACGGCATTTCTGCTTCATCCTGGCAAGAATATCTTCATCTGTGCCTGCCAGAGAGATTACGATGGTACGGGGAGGCTGGATGTTATGTGGGGAAGTTTGTAAATGCCAATCTGATGAACCCTGATCAATTTGTTCAGAATCCCAGGCATCGGGTTCAATTTTCAAAAAGACGGCCCGTTTTTTCCGGCAGATCTGGTCGATTTCCAGCTTGATGGCGCTGCCCATCGCTTGAATTTGGCTGCCGAAAACCGGTCGAGGAGCATAGGCAATCGTAAACCCGAGCGGTAGTCTGCGAAAAAGCAGTTGAAGACCATCATCTCCTGAAACGATGCGCCTGACTTCCCACCCAAAACAGGATTTTAATTCACCCCATTCAGCCATTTGCAGGACATGGACAGCGGGTTTTTTCTTCAGGAAGTTCTGCCATTCGGCGAAAGAAACCTGGGGCATCCGGTTTTAGCTCAACTTTCGGTATTAAACAACATCGGTAACATCAACCGGGGGCAGAGTGGCCCGTATGGCCGAACCAGGTACAACTTCATCCAGCAAACTGATGATTTCATCCGGCTGGCTGGATTCAACCAACCCTTTTAACCTCTCCAGCGTGGCTTGCAGCAGGGAGCTTTTAATCATGTTTTCAGTGGTCGAACGGTACACATCCGGATGCGCAGTGGGGTCATACGTCTTATCTGATTCCCAGAGTTCCTCGCGCAGCTTTTCACCAGGCCGCACACCGGTGAAAACAATTTCGATATCCCGGCCAGGTTCAAGCCCGGAGAGACGGATAAGATCCTCCGCCAGATCGAGTATCCGGATTTGCTCACCCATGTTGAGCAGAAAGGCCTCGCCGCCCTTACCCATGGCGGCTGCCTGCAGAACCAGATGGACAGCCTCTGGAATGGTCATAAAGAAGCGGAACATATCCGGATGAGTGATTTGCAGCGGGCCGCCACTGGCGATCATACGTTTGAATAATGGCACCACCGAGCCCCGGCTGCCCAGAACATTCCCAAAACGGACCACAGAAAACGCTTTTCCACTCCGCAAAGCCGCATCCAAAACGATCATCTCGGCCATGCGCTTGGTGGCGCCATAGACATTGGCCGGATGGACCGCCTTATCAGTTGAAATCAAAACCAGACGCTGCACGCCGCAGCGATCAGCAGTATTAACCACATTCTGGGTGGCCAGGATATTGTTTGCCACTGCTTCTTCAACGTTGATTTGCATCAGAGGCACATGCTTGTGCGCAGCCGCGTGAAAAACAACCTCGGGGGTAAAATGCTCAAAAACGGACTGCAAACGCAGAGAATCACGTACATCCGCAATGACGGGGATCAACTCAAGCCCGGGGTAATCCTGCTTGAGTTCGAGCAAAGCTTCAAAAATACTGTTTTCGCCGTGTCCGAGCAAAATCAGGCTGGCGGGGTGCCAGCGTGCAATTTGACGGCATAATTCACGCCCAATTGACCCGCCTGCACCCGTCACCAGTACGCGTTTATCCTTGAGTACCTGTCCAATCAATTCTTCATGAATGCGAACGGGTTCACGCCGCAAAAGATCGGTGATCTCCACCTCCCGCAGCCGGCTGACACTGACATTACCACCCAGCAATTCATAAATACCCGGCATGGTGCGGAAAGGCACACCTTTCAGACGGCAAATATCCGCCACCAGGCGCACAACCCGGCCAGGCGCAGATGGGATGGCGATAATGACTTCATCCACCGGATGCTCTTCCAGGGTACTGGCCAGATCATTGAGCATGCCAATCACCGGCACTCCCAGCAGAGAATGATTTTGCTTGGCAGGATCATCATCCAGGAAACCGACCGGTTCAAGGCTGATCTGGCGATTTTTTTGCATCTCTTTTACCACCAGGGCGCCAGCATCTCCGGCACCAATCACGATGATCTTGCGAACTTTGCCCTTGCTGCGCGGCAAGCTCGATTCGGCCAGCATGCGCAGCGCAAAGCGCAGACCGCCGATCATCAGGATGGAAAGCAGCCAATCAATCGCGAGAACAGAGCGCGATAAACCCGGCCCAAAAACTCCCAACCAGAATAAGATCACAAAAATACCTGAAACAAGCATCGAAGCTGTGGTCACCGCCAGGGTGATCAGTTTTAGCTCATTAATGCTGGCATAGATCCACAAACGCCGGTAGAGTCCGAAAAAATAATAAACAACCGGTTTAACTACCAGCGCGATACCCAGCAGCCACAGAGCCCCTTGCAGATAATACCGTACAAAATCAGGAGTCAGTTCAAAACGTAAAAGGTAACTGCCCAACACCGAGACGATGATGAGCAGATAGTCAGCGATTAATACATAACGATTTTGGAAATGATGAATCATAATAACAAAAATATTTACCTGTAATTAAAAACTTTCAGTTGGTTTTCATCCAACTCACAACCGCTTTCAAACCATCCAACAAGGCTGTCTGTGGGCTGAAGCCCAACATGGCTTCCGCCTTGCCTGGATTACCCACAGAACGATAAATATCACCCTGGCGGACAGGAGAAAATACTGGATCAGGCGCGCCAGGAAATAATTCCAGCAAAACCTGCACCAGATCAATGACCCGCAGTTCCTTGCCAGTGCAGACATTAAAAACCTGACCTGGTGCAGCCGGGTGTTCGGAGGCAGCCAGATTGGCGCGAACCACATCGCCTACATAAATCAGGTCGCGGGTCTGCCCGCCATCGCCATAGATGGTAACCGGCTTGCCATCAATCAACCGGCGCGTAAAAATGGGCACGGCCGCGGCGTACATACTATCCGGCCGCTGGCGCGCTCCAAAAACATTGAAATAGCGCAGGGCCACAACATCCAGACCAAATGAACGAGTATACAGTTCAGCGTACAATTCATTGACACGCTTTGACACCGCATACGGAGAAAGCGGATGCAGCGCGAGATTTTCGGCGAGCGGTAACTCTTCTGAATCACCGTACACTGCAGAAGATGAGGCCAAGACAACGCGACCGACCTTTGCCTGGCGAGCAGCCTGCAGCAAAATTTCCGTTCCACGCTGGTTAATCTCAAAACACAGGAGCGGATCCTGCATGGATTGCGGCACTGAGACAAAGGCGGCTTCATGAAAAACGATATCCACGCCAGCAGTCGCTTTCGCAACGCTGCCCTCATCCCGCAGGTCGCCTTCGATTAACTCAACATCCAGCCCGGCCAGGTTTTCAGGCTTGCCACTCGAAAAATTATCCAGAACGCGCACAAAATCGCCCTGATTGAGCAGGGCACGGACAATGTGCGAACCAATAAACCCGGCGCCACCGGTTACGAGATATTTTTTCATCATCTACCCTTTCGGCTCAAAACCGTGCTGACCGTACGCAAAATGATCACAATATCCATGCCGATCGAACGATGCTTTATGTAATACAAATCATATTCAAGCTTGACAGATGTATCTTCAACGGTGGATGCATAACCATAGTTGATCTGTGCCCAGCCTGAAATTCCAGGTTTAACCAACAAACGCGCCCGGTAAAATGGAATTTCCTGTTGAAAAGTAGCCACCCACTGGGCGCGCTCGGCGCGTGGACCAACAATGCTCATTTCTCCGCGCAGGACATTCCAAAATTGTGGGACTTCATCCAACCGGGTGACACGCAAGAAGTTGCCAACTCTGGTGATGCGCGGGTCATTTTTACCTGCCATCTGGGGCTTACCTTCTTTTTCAGCATCCTGATGCATGGTCCGGAATTTAATAATCTTAAACTCCCTGCCTCCACGCCCAAGGCGCTCCTGCCAGTAAAAGATCGGCCACCCGCTGTCGATCACAATCACAATCGCCAGGAATGGCAGCAAGACCGCCAGGATCAATAGCCCAACCAATGATCCAAGAATATCCAGGAACCGCTTTCCAACCTCAAAAAAACTACCCGAGCGCACTTCGTCCACAAAAGAACGGATAATCCAATCCGATTCCAGATGATGGATCGGTACGCGGCCCAATAATTCCTCGTAGAGGGTGGCCATACGGATTATTTCTATGCCTTTTTCTTGCACATCCAGGAGAGTCTGAAAGGTTGCACCCTGCATTTCTCCAGTGATAGAGACCACTACATCGGTAATATTCATTTCATCAATGCAACGAAGCAGCCGGTTGCTGCCGCCCAGGATGCGAAAACCTTCTACATCCTTGCCAATTTTATCCGGGTCATCGTCAATGTAGGCAACCAGGACGAACGGGGCCGGATGGAGCTGCTTGTAAATTTGAGCCAGGGTATTGCCATTTCCGCCTGCGCCAACCACCAGCACCCGCCGTTGGTTCCCCTGGGAAGTGATCAAACGAATATAAAGCCAGCGCCAGAGCAGTGTCAAGAGCATGGCCATGACAATAAAAACGGCGATTGCACGCCGGTTGATGCGGCCCGGCTCATCGGACAAAAAATAGATCAACAAATATGCCAGGCCACCCACCATTCCGGCCAACATGATCGAGCGTAACGTTCGGCTCCAATTTGCAGCCCGATGCAGATCATAAATTTCAATCAACAACAACATCCAGGCACCTGGAAGCAGGTAAAACCAGTATTGGACCCGTAAGCGGAAAAATTCAAGCGAGAATTTTTTAAGCCAGGCATCACCCGCAAACCAGAAATAAATACCAGCCAACAAAGCCAGGGCTGCCATCAACAAATCGCCAAAAACCAGCAAAGCACGCTGCTCGCCGGGACGTA
>CAZLJB010000248.1:0-5466 GCA_964559195.1 uncultured Anaerolinea sp.
ATGCAATTTGGGCCTGTTGGGCCATGGCCAAAGGTTTGGCCAGGATTTGATCTGTGAGCAGAGCCTGGGCGATCTTGGCTGTCGAGCACAGAAAGGGTGCATTGAGAATATAAGGCTCGGCGCCTAATTTTTCGGCCAGGCGCATAATGGTGCCATGACCGTTATTTTCGCTGTTGCTAGAACCCATTGCGCCCACGAGTTCCACCATTTTGGTTGGAATCGGAGCGGCAATATCAAACTCATCTGCCAGTATGCTCAAGGTGGTGCCCCAGGCGATCCCGATTGTGCATCCAGGCGACAGGTAGCGTTTGAAGGTCTGTGCTCCGGCGGCACCCAGGTATTTAAGGAAGGTAATTTCATGATTTCGAACTGTTACCACGCTGACCGTCGCGAGATTAAACTTTTCTTTGAGCGCGGTTTCGAGCACGTAATCTGATTGTAATGGCCGGCGAATATGGATATCCACCATGTTGCGTTGGTGTGCTTCGGTCAGCAAGCGCGAAACCATCGAAGTGGTCAGACCGATAATATTGGCGATTTCAGATTGGCGCATGCGGCCCAGGTAGTACATCTCGGCAACATCAGCCAGCAGTAAATCGCGGTCCAGCGGGGCATGATAGTCAGGCATTGCGGCAGCAGCTCCGGTCAGTTGTTCTTCGCCTTGCGCCAAATTTCGGGTAACATTTCCAGCAAGGTTAGCAGCTCTGCCTCGGTTGTCGGGTAGCCAAGCGAGATCCGCAGGGTGCCATCGATCTGGCTGAGCGGCAACCGCATGGCCGTTAGAACATGCGACGGCTCAATGTCTTTGGATGTGCAGGCCGAGCCCATCGAAACTGCGATACCGGCCCCATTCAGACGGATCAGCATCATTTCACCATTGGCGTCTGGAAAACTGAGCGAGAGCACATGCGCAGCTTGCGCAGCCGGTCCATTGACGGTCAGGCCGGGGATGCGTTCCAGCAGCCCTGAAATGAGGCTACTGCGCAAACGGCTCAGGCGTTCCCTTTCGACGGCTTTGTGCTGATTCGTAAGGCGCATGGCTGCGCCCAGCCCGGCAATGCCGGGCACGTTTTCGGTGCCTGGGCGCAAGCTGTTTTCCTGCGTACCGCCAAACGAGAGCGGTGCCAGACTGACACCTTTACGCACAAATAGCGCGCCCACACCCTTGGGTCCATAAATCTTGTGGGCCGAGAGTGAGAGCAAGTCAATGTTTTGGGTCTGTACATTCACATCCAGCAGTCCGATCGCCTGAACAGCATCTGAATGGAATAAGATCCCATTTTCGTGCGCAATTTTCCCGATTTCTGCCACGGGTTGGATTGAACCCACTTCGTTGTTGACCAGCATAACCGAGATGAGCGCCGTATCTGGGCGCAGCGCTTTGCGTACATCAGCGGGGTCCACCAGGCCCTGATCGTCGACTGGAAGTAGGGTAATTTGATACCCTTCACTTTGCAATTGCCTGGCGGTGTGTAAAACAGCGTGATGTTCAATCGAGGTGGTGATCAGATGCGTCTTGCCGGGCAGTCGCTGACGCATGACCCCTAACAAAGCCAGGTTATCCGATTCGGTTGCGCCGCTGGTGAAGGTGATCTCATCCGGGCTGCAGCCTAGCCCTGCGGCAACTTCCGCGCGCGCCTCAGCAACAGCCTGCGCCGCAGATTTTCCGAAGGAATGCATGCTGGACGGATTTCCAAAATCCTGGTCCAGCGTTTTTAGCATGGCTGAACGCACCTCTGGATGGATGGGTGTGGTTGCGCAATAATCGAAGTATAGGTGTCTTCCCATTTTTTTGCCGGCTGCAACTATTGCTGAATTGAAACAGAAAAATCGCCCTTGATTTGGGTAAATATTTTTTCCATGGTTTGGGGATGATCAAGATCGACCAGGAAAGGTCTGATATTGATGACCGGGCAACCAGTCTCAGCCTCGGTAAAGGCTGGCAGCAGCTGCAAGACCAGGTTGGAAGTGGGTGGTTGGTTGTAGTTTTCCCAAATGCTGTGGCTTTTCACCTGGCAGGTATAACCTGCCTTCTGCAATAATTCATCAAGGTGTTCCGCTACCATAATTAACCGGTTACCGCACCAACCCCCGATTACGCAGACACGATATTTTGACATGGCAGTCTCCCAATAAGGATTATTTTAGCCTTGCAAACCAGGGGGAGCTCCACGCGATTTTGCCAACCTCGTGGAAGCTCCCCTGGATGTTCAATTGTGATTCCGACTAAGCCCCAAAGCCAAACACACGGAAACCAGCCTGGATGATGTTACCCAGGATATCGCCGCCCATGTCCCAGCTGGCCAGCTTAAGTCCCTTGCCGATCTGGTCACTGTATTGACCCATCATCTGGAAGGCGGCGGTGTGCGAGGTGGCGCTCCAGGTGGATAAATACATGAAGGGGATTGCGTAGAGCAAGAGTACGATCACGGTTTTGACGACGTTACCCTTGGTGTAAGGTACCACCGCGCCGGCCCAGAAGGGTACGACAGCCAGGGAGGCGATTGGTAGCATTTGCACGCCGGGCAGAACCGCCGCAAGCAGTACGAGCAGGGGGAACAGGATGATGGTGGAAGCCATCACAGCCGGGTGGCCCAACAGCACTGCGCAGTCAACCGCCACGTAGATCTCGCGATCCTTGAAGCGTTCGCGCATGAACTGGACAATCGACATTGTGATCGGGATGATGCCTTCGGCGATGATTGAGACCATGCGGGGCAGGATCATCATCATGACGGCCACGTTCATACCCAAGCCCAGGATCTTGGCAATGCCCAGGTCACCGGTTCCGACGCCGTAGGCGAAGATACCGATGATAACACCCAGCAGGAAGCCCATGACGCCAGGTTCACCCACCAAACCGAAGCGTTTCTTGATGCCTTCGGGGGATGCATCCCAATCTTTGAGACCAGGAATGCGGTCCAACACCCAGACAACCGGCATGGCAAACAAACTGGCCTGAACGGTGGTGCCGCAGGGCACACCGATACCGGGCATGTCATTGAATTCCTGGTATTTCTTGGCGGTCATGTCACTCATCAGGCTGCCAGCCACCAGATACAGAACTCCAGCCAGGATGCCAAGGAAAATGTTGCCACCTGTCAGCGCCCAGACGAAGCCAGCTAGTGCAGAACCATGCCAGTAGGACCAGACATCGGTCCACAGGGTTTTGGTGAGTTTGAGCACCAGCATCAGGATATTGACGACCAGGATCGACACGATCAAGCCCGCTACGCCAGGCCAACCCCAGGCAATGCCCGCGTCAGCCCAGTTAACGTCCACCAGCGTCTTGGCTACGCCAAAACGAGTGGCCATTTCGGCCACAGCCGGCTGTAAGGCTCCGACGATCACATTAACCACCAGGAATAAGCCAGCCAAGCCAACGCCGGTGGTGATGCCACCGCGCACAGCTTTCTGCCATCCCACTCGGAACACCAGACCAAGGATGATCAGGACGATCATCACGATCAGTGATGAGCCAAGGCTCAGCAACCAACCAACAGCAATAGATAACACTCCCATGTTACAATTCTCCTTTTTCGAATCTGAGTACGGATTGGATCATCCGAGGTTACACTTTTTTGATTTCTGCGACGATCTTATCTAAGAGTGCTTCCCTTTCCTGTTTTGAGCCAATCAGGAAAGGCATGCCCTGGAAAATCGGTACGTTATAGGTGCGGAAGATTTTCATCATGGATACAACCATGATCAGGTCTGTACGGCCAAGGTAGCCCTCGATGTCAGCCATCAAAATCCGTTTGACCAGTACGTCCGTCATACCTTCCTGGGCCACACGCTCTCGAATGGAATCTTCAGCGATTGTGGATGTATTGATCCCAGCTCCACATGCAACGACTATTAATTTGCTCATGGATTACTCTGCCTCCTCGAATTTGATCTGGTTGCCGGCTATTGAGCCTGTCGCAACAAAAATAACTACCTACTTATGTCTTTGACCTCCTTGCCGAGGTTCAATCACTCGGATACATGCCTACTCAAGCAGAAGTTCTTGCTTAAGCCAAGCCTCTACAGCCTGGAGACTGACCTGCTCGCGTAAAGCGACCAGTTTTTCTGGCTGACCAAAAAGCAAAGCCAGGTTTCGTAAGGTTTGAATTTGTTCTTCCGGGTTTTTATTAGCTAGCATTAAAACAATAAATACATCCAGATTTTCATCCGGATCAGCCATGTTCTTAAATTGGATCGGTCTGCGCAAGATGGCAATTGCCAGGGCCGATTGGTGGACACCCTCCGCATCGGCATGAGGAAAAGCAATCGCAAATGGCGAGGTGGGCAGTCCGGTTGGATGTTCAAGCTCTCTGGCCCAGGTCTGGTTGCCATAATCGGCCGAGACCAAGCCTTGCGCATGCAACTTCTCTGCCAGAAGACTGATGACCATATGCGCATCCTGCGCATCCAGATCTATGATTATCGATAATTCGCTGAATGCCAACAAAGTGATCTGCTCCTATTCGTGTTTTTCGTTGAGCTGTCCATAGCGGTTGTGATAGTACTCAAATGAACTGCGCGCCATCTGGTTACTGAAAACCAGAGGTGAGCCGATGCTCCTGGCGATGGCATAGGTACGCGCGGCTTCTTCCAGTGTAACGGCGCGTTCGAGGGCCTGCTCCAAAGTCCTTCCGATTGTGATAACTCCGTGCTGGCCCAAAAGCACCCCAAACCCATCAGCCAATATTTGCACCGGCAAGCTGGCGAAGCGCTGATCTTCCACAGACAGGTAAGGCGCCACCGGGATTGGCTGGCCGAACCAATCGGCCTGGGTTTCGGTAATAATCGGGATCGCTTCGTTGATGACCGAAAAGGCAGTGGCGTAGGGCGAGTGCGTATGCACCACGGCGTGAATATCGGGTCGCGCCAAGAAAAAACCGGTCCACAAGTTGAGGGCAACTGATGGGCGGTTTTTTCCATCAATTAGATTCATGTTAATATCGGTCACGATCATATCGGCAGGGGTCAGGTTTTCATAAGGCATGCCACTGGGCGTAACAATCACATAACCGGTTTGCGGGTCACGCGCACAAACTGTGCCGCCCGCCATCCATACCAGCCCAAATTTTGGCAGCAGGTTGGCAGTTTCCAGAACTTTACGGCGGAGTTCCTCAAGGAGCATATTATTTTCCTGGCCCACTGGGCGCTGTACTAAGAGGGTAAAAGCCAAGTTCATGACCGGCTTGAAAGAAAGCCAGCATATTATTAAGAGGGATGTCATTGCCAAAGTTATGCGCCGGCGCCAGAATATAGCCGCCGTCGTTTCCCATTTGTTCAATCCGAAGCCGTACCTCGCTGCGAATATCCTCCAGTGAGCCTTGCGTCATGACGCGCTTAATATCCACGCCACCCTGGAAAGTAATCTCTTTGCCAAAATCACGCTTCAGTCCGACCGGGTCCATGCTCCCAAGATTGCGCGACAGGCTGAGCAGGCCGGAGATCACGCCCCGCTGCTCCGGG
>CAZLJB010000249.1:0-5454 GCA_964559195.1 uncultured Anaerolinea sp.
AACGAAATTCGGCCGCTCTACAACATTTCTGGAGAACACCAGGCCGCCTGTTTCCTGGTGAAACCCTGAAAACCCATTCTGCCAAATCTTTTGATAAACCATGCCCATTCGAATTGCTGCAACTCCACTGATCGAAATCCACAACCTGAAAAAGCATTTCCGCCTGCCAGGCGGTTGGCTCTCAGGCAAACCCGCTTATGTGCACGCAGTCGACGGGGTCTCCCTGGAAATATTTACCGGTGAGGTGCTGGGGTTGGTGGGCGAATCGGGCTGCGGTAAGACCACGCTGGGACGGATGTGCCTGCGCTTGATCGAACCGAGTCAGGGGCGGGTGATCTTCGCCGGGCGGGATATTACCGAGCTGGGCGCAGATGAGATGCGCAAGATCCGCCGCGAGATGCAAATTGTGTTCCAAAACCCTTATTCATCGCTCAGCCCGCGCTTCAAAATCGCGGATGTGGTGGCAGAACCGCTATTAACCCATCACGTGCTGCCGCGCTCGGAAGTCCGGCCGCGCGTGCTCAAGCTGCTGGAGCAGGTCGGGCTGGGCCAGCAACATCTGGACCGCTTTCCTCACGAACTTTCAGGCGGGCAGTGTCAGCGGGTGGCAGTGGCCCGGGCGCTGGCTTTGAACCCGCGCCTGATTGTGCTGGATGAGCCAACCTCCGCACTGGATGTTTCGGTGCAGGCCCAAATCATCAACCTGCTGGAGGATCTGCGGCAAGAGCAAGGGCTGACTTATCTGTTCATTTCACACGATCTGAACGTGGTGCAGCATATCAGTGACCGGATTGGCGTGATGTACCTGGGCAAACTGGTGGAATTAGGTGAAAGCGAGGCCATTTTTAACCAGCCGCTGCATCCATACACACAGGCCCTGTTCGGAGCCATTCCGCTGCCCGTGGTGGATGAGAAACGGGAACTTACAGTGCTGGAAGGCAATCTGCCCAGCCCGGTCAACCCGCCGGCAGGCTGCCGCTTCCATACGCGCTGCCCCTGGGCCGCCGGACGGGAGCGTTGCCAGGTGGAAAGCCCTGAACTGCGCGAAGTCCAGCCGGGCCGGAGTGTGGCATGTCACTGGGTCTAAACCTGGGCCAGCCCAGGGTTAAGCATGCATTTACCATTGAACTCAGCAAGGGAGAATCAACATGAGCCGTTTATTCGGTATTACCGGTGTGCAAATGTCAGTGGTGCCATGGAACGCAGAAGCAACAATCGACAAAATGAGCGATATTTGCGCCAATATTCAGAAAAGTTTCCCATGGGCGCAGATGGTTGTGTTCCATGAGCTGATCGTGCCCGGATTGGTACAATTTGTAACACCTGAAAACAAGGATTGGTGGAAGAAGAACAGTGAAAGCATCCCCGGACCGCTGACCGAGAAGCTGTGCGCCCTGGCGCGTAAAACCGGACAGTGGCTGGTACCAGGTTCCATGTTTGAATTGGATGGGGATAAGCTCTACAACACAGCCCTGGTGATCTCACCCCAGGGTGAGATCGTGGCCAAGTATCGAAAGATGTTCCCCTGGCTGCCCTATGAGGCCGGTACCACACCAGGCAATGAATTCTGCGTCTTTGATGTACCCGATGTGGGTCGCTTCGGGCTGTTGATTTGCTACGATATGTGGTTCCCAGAGACTTCTCGAACACTGGCATGGATGGGGGCAGAGGTGATCATCCAGCCAACACTCACGCCAACGTCAGACCGTGAGTTGGAGCTGGTGATGGCCAGGGCCAATGCGCTGTTTAACCAGGCTTATTTTGTGAGTATCAATGGAATTGGTCAGTGGGGCGGAGGGCGATCAACGATCATTGATCCGGATGGGCGGGTATTGCAGGAGGCATCAACCAATCAGACCATTTTGACCGAGATCCTGGATCTGGATCACACGGCGCGGACCAGGGAATTTGGCACACTGGGCCTGGGCCAGACGCTCAAGCAGTTGCGGGATTCCGGGCATCGCTTCCCAATTTACCAGGATGAGGGTGGGCTGCCTGACGGCAGTTTTAATAACCTGGGCGCATTAAAGTATTTCAGGAATTTACAGGTCCCCCACAACAGGAACGAAGACGAGTAAAAAAGCTGCTGGTTTTTGGTCAGCCAACGCCCCGGATCAGGGCGCGGGGGGGCTGTTCCAGGGCAGGAACGAACCGAACTTCTGCAAATCCCAACCCGGGTCAACCGGACGGCGCCACAGGTAATAAATATCGGACGAACGTTGTGTGGTGTAAATCCCCAGCCCCATGCCGGCGCGGTAATTATCGCGCACATAGCTGCGCACATCGCCATTGACCATGCCAAAGGGATAGGCAAAACTATCAATCGGCACCCCCAGCAGCTTGCGCAGAAAATAGCGCGAATCGACTACTTCCCAACTGAGATGCTTGCTGTTGATCAGGTTGGCGTGCGAGAGGCTGTGACTGCCGGTCTCCCACCCGGCGGCAGCCAGGGCCTTGATCTGGTTGGCGGTCATATAGCCATCCGCGCCGATATAGTTATAGATGATGTAATTGGTACCCGTAAAGCCCATTTCCTGCAGGATGGGGAAAGCCTGCTCATAAACCGAGGCGTCGCCATCATCGAAGGTGATGATGATCGGGCGCGCCGGCAGTTCCGCGCCAAAATTAAGGGCCCTCACGAGCAGCGTGACCGGGATGGTGGTGTAGCCCCAATCCTTAAGCGCCTGCATCTCAGCCCTGAAATCCTCGGGCGAAATGTAGTACAGGCTGCCCTTGGGCGAAGTACCGATGTGGTGGTATAGCAGGATGGGACAGACAATCTTGTTGGGGCCCTGCCTGACCCAAAGCGGGGTTGCGCTGGGCTGCAGCGTGGCGCTCGGCCGGGGCGTTGGGGACTCAAGTGGCTCGGCCGGCAACGCGGTGGCCGGCACTGCCATTACCAGGGCGCTGGTGGCGCTGGCGGCTGGGGTGGACGTCCGGGCTGGTGGCGGAATGGTTGGCAGGGCTGGGGTGGACGTCCGGGCTGGTGGCGGAATGGTTGGCAGGGCTGGGGTTTGCGCCGGGCCGCAAGCGCTTAGCATGGCCACGAGTAACATTAAAGGGATCAGACGGTTTTTCATGTTTTGGCGAAACAAAAGCATCTGTTTCAGGATAAATTTACCATTAAATAAAAAATCAGGGCAGCCTTTTGGACTGCCCTGAGGGTCAAACGATTTAGTAATCCATCCCGCCGCCCTGAGGCATGGCCGGAGCCTTTTCCTTCTCAGGTACGTCGGTAATCAGAACGTCAGTGGTCAACATCATGGCCGCAATGGAGGCAGCATTTTCGAGCGCACCGCGCACAACCTTGACCGGGTCAATCACGCCGGCTTTGATCATGTCGGTATATTCGCCGGTCAGAACGTTGTAACCAATGTTCTTGTTCTTCTTGGCGGCAGATTCGCGGCGAACGCCGTCAATAATGACGGAACCGTCCTGGCCAGCGTTGGCAGCCAGTTTGCGAATGGGGGCTTCGAGGGCACGGCGGACGATATTGACACCCATCTGGGCATCATCGCTATCCATCTTGATACCATCTAAGACGCTACCAGCATTGATGAGGGAAATTTCACCACCGGCAACGATACCTTCTTCCACAGCCGCGCGGGCAGCAGAGAGAGCATCTTCAACACGGTGTTTCTTTTCCTTGAGTTCAGTTTCAGTTGCAGCGCCAACGCGAATGATGGCAACGCCACCGGAGAGCTTGGCCAGGCGTTCCTGGAGCTTTTCCTTGTCGTAATCGCTGGTGCTTTTGTCAATCTCGATACGGATCTGGTCGATACGGCCCTTGATGGCACCAGCATCACCCTTGCCACCGATGACGGTGGTGTTGTCCTTGTCAGCAGAGACTTTTTCGGCACGACCGAGGTCAGCCAGGGTAGCGGTCTCGAGCTTGCGGCCGGTTTCTTCAGAGATGACGGTACCGCCGGTCAGAATAGCCAGATCCTGCAGCATGGCCTTGCGGCGATCACCAAAACCGGGTGCTTTGACAGCCAGAACGTTGAGCATACCGCGCAGTTTGTTCAGAACGAGAGTGGCCAGAGCTTCGCCATCGATATCTTCGGCGATGATGACCAGTTCGCGCTTGCCAATCTGGACGAGTTTTTCAAGGATGGGGACGATATCCTGGGCGGCCGAGATCTTCTTCTCGTTGATCAGAATATAGGCATCGGAGATGACAGATTCCATGTGCTCGGTGTCGGTGACGAAGTAGGCCGAGATGTAACCACGGTCAAACTGCATACCTTCCACATATTCGGTTTCGAAGAGCATGGATTTGGATTCTTCAACGGTGATGACGCCGTCTTTGCCGACTTTGTCCATGACGTCCGCAATCAGGGTACCGATTTCGGTATCAGCGGCGGAGTTGGTGGCGACGGATGCGATTTCTTCGCGGGTGTCAATGCTGACGGCGCTCTTGCGGAGTTCAGCCACGATTTCATCGGCGGCTTTTTCGATACCGCGTTTGAGGAGCATGGCGTTGTAGCCAGCGGCCAGGGCTTTGAGGCCTTCGGTCACGATGGCGTGAGCCAGAACGGTGCTGGTGGTGGTGCCATCACCGGCGATGTCATTGGTCTTCTGGGCAGCTTCTTTGAGCAGCTGGGCGCCCATGTTTTCAAAAGGATCTTCGAGTTCAATTTCTTTGGCAACGGAAACGCCATCGTGTGTGATGGTCGGGGAGCCAAATTTGCGATCGATTGCAACGTTACGGCCCTTGGGGCCGAGGGTGGTGGCTACCGCGTTGGCGACCACGTCCATGCCGTTCTTAAGCTTACGGCGGGCTTCTTCGGTAAATACAAGTTGTTTTGCAGCCATTATTTATTTCTCCGTAAGAGTGTTACTTGCTATCAACAATACCGAGCAGGTCGGTTTCGCGCAGGATGAGCAGTTTCTTGCCATCCATCTTCAATTCGGTGCCAGCATACTTGGCAAAGAGAACTTTGTCGCCGACTTTGACATCGAGAGCAATACGCTTGCCTTCGTCATCGCGTTCGCCGGGTCCGGCAGCCAGGATCATGCCCTGTTGGGGTTTTTCCTTGGCGGTGTCTGGGAGTACGATCCCCAGAGCGGTTACATCTTCCTGTTCGATGGGCTCGACGACCACACGGTTACCGAGGGGTTTTACTGAAATTGTCATACACGCCTCCTGTTGAAATTGTGTCGATTGATTGACTGGCAAATATTTAGCACTCAGTCTCATAGAGTGCTAAATGTATGATACCTTCCTCATGCATGAGAGTCAAGAGCGCCGGCTGCATTCTTACATTACTCTGATATTTGGAACGGAGAGATGAGACGGACGACCGAAGATGAGGATGGGGTTAGTAGGTGGGCGGGGTGGCTTGCTGTCCGGGCTGGGGCGTGGGGGCAGGCGTGCGGCTGGGCAGCGGAGTCAGGGATGTGGGAGATCGGAAGAGCACACGTCTGAACTCCAGTCACCTGAAGCTATATCGT
>CAZLJB010000250.1:0-5449 GCA_964559195.1 uncultured Anaerolinea sp.
ATCTAAACGGCTCTGAACACTCTTTCCCTACACGACGCTCTTCCGATCTCAACGGTGAAAAGATGTGGATATCACTGGCAACCAAGGCTGACCATATCCTATGGGTTGCGCGGACAAACCCAGAACGTCCGGACCCGCATGATCAACTTTCTGCCTTTATTGTGGATACCAGCTGGCCAGGTATTTCTCGCGGCGATCTGCACGGAAAATTAGGTGTGCGGGCCGGGTCGACCGGTTGGGTAAACTGCCAGGATGTGCGTGTGCCGGTTGAAAACCGGTTGGGTGAAGAAGGGGAAGGTTTTAAAATCGCCATGTCCTGCCTGGATAACGGGCGTTATACGGTTGGTTCTGGCGCGGTGGGGTTGATTCGTGCAAGCATGGAAGCTTCGGTCAGTTATGCCAATACCCGCAAGGCTTTTGGCAAGGAAATTGGCAAACACCAGCTGGTTCAGCAAAAAATTGCACGCATGTCGCGGGATTACGAACTTGGCCGGATGCAGTATCTCAAGGTCGGTTGGATGAAAAATCAGGGCCTGCGCAATACAAAGGAAACTTCCATGCTCAAGTGGTTTGCGACTGATGCATCGTTTGAAGCCGCAAATGAAGCCATCCAAATCCATGGGGCTTATGGTTACAGTGATGAGTATGATGTGGAGCGTTATCTGCGCAATTCGCGTGGGGCCATTATCTATGAAGGCACCAGCGAGATCCACCAATTGATGCAGGCTGGCTATCTTTTGGGTTATCGCAAGGATGCTTCACTGCGCTGCGAATTGCCCGCCTATGATGAAAATATCTGGCATTCATAGCGGTTGGATCCGGTTCTGTCAAAATCGATAGGATGAGGTTTTTGTGAGTGTATGTCAACCCAAAGGTGATGATTTCGATGCCTGATTCCGCTTTGGCAGGGATACGCGTTTTGGATTTTTCCAGGGTACTGGCAGGCCCATACTGCTCCATGCTTCTGGCTGATTTTGGCGCGCAGGTCATCAAAATTGAAAGCCTGGAGGGCGATGATACCCGCCGGTGGGGACCGCCCTGGTTGGATGGCGAAAGTGCTTATTATCTGAGTACAAACAGGAACAAGCGCAGTCTCACGCTTGATCTGAAACATCCCAAGGGTCAGGAAATTGCGCGGAAACTGGCTGAAAAAGCCGACATCCTGATCGAAAACTTCAAAGTTGGCGGTATGTCCAGGTTTGGCCTGGATTATGCGACACTTTCGCAAACCAACCCCGGACTAATCTATTGCAGCATCACCGGTTACGGGCAGACCGGGCCGAAACAACTGCAGACCGGATATGATTTTGTGATCCAGGCCGAAGCTGGCATCATGTCCATCAGCGGGCCGGCCAACGGTGAACCGTATAAGGTCGGGGTTGCGGTGGTGGATGTGACCGCTGGGATGTATGCCAGCCATGCCATTCTGGCTGCGCTTCATTATCGCGAAAAAACAGGGCAGGGTCAACTGATTGACGTTGCCCTGTTTGATGCTCAACTTGGTTGGCTGGTCAATGTGGCTCAGAATTTCCTGGTGTCTGGTGCTGCGCCCAACCGGTATGGTAATGCCCACCCCAATATTGTTCCGTACGAAGTATTCCAAACTGCGGATGGCTACCTGGCGCTGGGGGTTGGCAATGACCGGCAGTTTCAAGCCTTATGCGAGGTGTTGCAGTGTCCGGGGTTGGGGGCGGATGCCCGTTTTCAGACCAACCCGGAACGGGTGGCGAATCGGGCGGTGTTGATCCCAAGTTTGCAAGTGATTTTCCGGACCCGCAGTACGTCGGATTGGCTCGCTGAACTTGCCAACCTGGGGATTCCGGCCGGGCCAATCAATGATATTCCGACCGCATTGAGCGATCCGCAAGCAGTGGCGCGTGAAATGGTGCAGGAAGTAAAAAGGTTGGATGGGCAGGGCGTCAAAATGGTTGGGCCGGTGGCCAAGTTATCCGAAACACCCGCCCGGATTAACTCAGCGCCACCCAGACTTGGGGAACACAGCCGTCAAATTCTGGAGCAGGAATTGCAGTTTTCGCAGGATGAGATTGATGTGCTGGTGGCTGAAAAAGTTATTACTTGATGAATATTGCTGATTCAGAATGTACCCGCCAGATGTTTCTGGTTTCCGGCCTGAGCGCCTATTAACAGGTCAATCAACTTCGGCGATCAGGCGCAAAGCAATAAAAATCCCTGGGTTTTAAATTTATTTTATTTCGTCCAAGTTGGTATGTTTTTTGCGGTACACGCGCCAGCTGGGGCACCAAACTTCGGGGTCATGCAGGTATTCTGGATGGATCATTTTGTGGATCGGGGCATTGTGTGGAGCGTCACGGATAATTTCGGGATGGCTGCGTGCTTCATCGGCAATTTGGGCCCAACTGGCTGAATATTCGTCGATATCGCGCCTGGAATATGACTCGGTTGGTTCCAGTGTGGCGGGGCCAGGTATGACGTATGGGTGGTGGCTGAAAAAAAAGTGCATGCCAAAATCTGCGGAACGATTGGAAATTTCTTCGATTTTTAAACCCGTTTCGCTCAGGATTTCTTCCCAGCTGTAACGAACCTGATCCAGACGCGGCTGGTCCATGCCATAAGGGGCCTGAAGGCCTGGGATTTCCAGGATTTTTTTCATTAAATAGTTATTATTCAAGACCGCCACTTCGGATACCTGCCTCAAGCCTTTCTCGCCCAGTGACATGATCCAGGCATAGGCTCGCAGGCTGTTGGCGGCAACCCCATAGAAACTGGCGATTTTGCCGATGGAAGCAGGCCGGTCGTAATTGAGCCAGTATTTTCTGCCATCATACTCAATGGTTGGGACGGGTAAAAAAGGCGCCAGCGCGGCTGTTACGCAATTGGCGCCAGTGCCCGGTCCGCCCGAGGCATGCGGGGTTGAGAAGGTTTTATGCAAATTAAACTGGCAAAGATCAAAGCCCGCTTCTTTGGCGCGGGTGATTCCCAAGAGACCATTTGCATTGGCCTGATCATAGGCACATAATCCGCCTGCGGCGTGGATAATATCGGTAAATTCCTTGATGTGAGGATTGTATATTCCGGTATCGTCCGGGTTGGTGATAAACAGGCCGGCTGTGCGTTCAGAGACGACGGACTTGAGTGCTTCAACGCTCGGATAGCCCTGTGCTTCCGGGTACAGTGTCACGATTTTATAACCGGCTGCGCTGGGAGCTGCCGCATCGGATGGGTGGGCAAAGATGGTCGTGATGATCTCATCGCGTTGAGTCTCGCCCCGGCTGGCATGGTAAGCCCGCAGCATGGCGATATTGGCATAGATGGCCTGCGAACCTGCACGTGGCTGCAGTGAAACGTGCGGCAAGCCCGAGATTTCCTTAAGGAACAGCTCCAGTTTGAACATAATTTCGAGGAGGCCCTGTACAGTAGACTCATCCTGCAGGGGGTGTAATTCTGTAAATTTCGGATTGCGCGCCAGGAGTTCGTTAATGGGTGGGTTATATTTCATCGTGGAAGTAGCCATGCCAAAATCGGGCACAAGGCTGGCGCCCAGGTTTTCCTGTGACAAGCGCAGATAGTGGCGCAGGATTTCCACCTGCGAAACTTCGGGCAGCGCAGGTGGGCAGGTGCGCCGCATTTGGGCAGGCAGAAGCGTTTCGCTGGCGGGGGCTCGATCCGGTTCAGGATCGAAACCAGCAACCAGCAGGCCGCGTTCACCTGGGCTGCCCAGTTCAAAAATAATTGGTTCATTCCAGCGCGCCTGGTGATAATTTTTGGGGCTCATGCCAGCACCTCAGCCAGGTTTCTGACCAGCAAATCGATATCTTCACGGGTGTGGTTTTCAGTGAAACAAAGCATGGCATGCTTATCAAAATTTGGAAACTTTCCTGTCAGGTCGTAACCGCCGAAAATACCGCGTTCCAACAAGGCCTGGTTAATTTCCGCGACGGTCTTATTTGTATTCGAAAAATCAACCACAAACTCCCTGAAATGTGCTGATTCTAAAAAGCGCAGTCTCAACCCCGGAATTTGCCCCAGCTTTTTTTGGGCATAATCCACCCGCTTAAGAATGGTATCACCCACCTCCTGCAGGCCTTGCGGTCCCATCAGTGCCAGGTAAACACCGGCAGTAATGCCCCAAAGGTTGGCCATGGTGCCAACCCATTCCCGGGCTTTCTCGCGCATGGTAAAAGATGTGCGTTCAAAGGCGATTTCGCCAAAGCCATATTCGCCAGTTACTCGGGTTGGCACAAGGCCGATGATACGGTTGGGGTATTCCATTACATATTTCTGCTCGTTGCGGGTGGCAATGTAACCGGCCTGCCCTCCACCAAATTGAGGGTGCATGCCCAGCGCTTGGATATCGCCACAGGCAATGTCGGCGCCGTAATCTGCGGGCGGTTTCAGCACCCCGAGTGAGATTGGTTCTGCGCCCACAATACAGAGGGCGCCGTGTTTGTGGGCCAGGTTGGCAATCTGTTGTCCTTCAGCCTCCACTACGCCGAAAAAGTTTGGGTTTTCGAAATAGACCGCAGCTGTTTTATCCGATAGTGCTTTTTCAAGCTGGCGCAAGTCAACCTGTCCGGAAACGGGGTCAAAGTCAATCCAGGATAAGGAGACGAGATGGTGGTTGTATTCGATTATTTTGGAAACTTTTTCAGGGTGGATGGCTCTGCTGCAGATGATTTCGCTGCGTCCCGTGATGTGGAATGCCATCCGCATGGCAGTCGCGGCAGCTTGCAGGCCATCATAGGTCGGCAGGTTGACAACCTCCATGTTTAATAATTCTGCCATCAGGCTGGCATATTCGAAGAGTGCTTGCCAGCGTCCATGGTCTTCATAGGCTTTGCCGGAATAGGCGGTCAGAAATTCGCTGCGCTGGTTGATTTCATCACAGACTGCCGGGACGTAGTGCTGGTAACAGCCGCCTCCTAAAAAGCTGAGCTGGTCAGCTGTACTGATATTGCGCTCCAATATTTTATTTACATGCCTGCGAAGCGCAGCTTCAGAAGTGAGAGGTTCTGGTAAATTTAATGGCCGGTCAAGGCGCAGGCTGGTTGGAATGGCTGAAAAGAGAGCTTCCACATTTTCAATGCCGAGTTCTTTGAGCATTTCTGCTTTTGTCTGGGGTGCGGAATTGGGAATATATGGATGGACATGGGCAGGTGCTTTTGGCATAGATTTTCTCCTATCAGCGTGATGCGTGAATTATATTTGACTCCTGTGCAAAACTGTGCTTTTGAACAGGATGGTTTGGCGGATTGGAAGAACTTCCTGGTAAAGCCGGGGTGTTTATTTTTGGGCGTCTAAAAAAATTCAAATAAATTAATGATGTACAATTCAAAAGAATTGGGATGGATTAATCCGAGTGGGCAGAAAACCCCACGGGTTTCCTGCCCACTCGAAACCCGCTTATCTTCCACTTGGAGGTCATGGGTTTAGGCCATCTTTTTGGATCAGGAGAACATGATCCCTTCGT
>CAZLJB010000251.1:0-5437 GCA_964559195.1 uncultured Anaerolinea sp.
ACCTGGCGACGTCGCCAAGTGGCAAGGCAAGGGTCTGCAAAACCCTCATCATGGGTTCAAATCCCATCGTCGCCTCAATCAAGAAAAAGACCGGCAAAAGCCGGTCTTTTTCTTATTAATGCTTTTCAGGATGATATCGCTGACCAAAAAAGTTCTTTCCACACCCATTTGGAACTGACATTCGCGAAGCAGCGATTTTTTCGCAATAGCCATTAAGGAAGCGGATGGGAACTGACCTTCAATTGAGAGGCTACAAACAGCGCACAAAACGACGTTTGCCGACCTGCAAGACACCCGGGTGCGGGAAGGCCTGGTCGCCTTTCTCAAGAATTTCACCGTCCAGGCGAACGCCTTTCTGATCCAACATGCGCCGGCCATCGGACTTGCTGCTGACCAACCCGGCGGCTAATAAGACATCAATCACTGTCTGACCCGCCAACAGGCTAAATTCGGGCATTTCTTCCGGAATACTGCCCTGTTGAAAGAGGCGCACAAATGCATCCTGGGCTCGCAGCGCTTCCGCATCTGAGTAGTATGTGCTGGTAACTTCATGCGCCAGCCTCATCTTGGCATCCCGTGGATGGAGAGTCTCGGTCTTCAAACCATTTTCAAAAGCGCTGATATCCGCAGGCAGCCAGCGTGTCACCAGCCGGGCATACTGCCCCATGGCTGCATCCGGGATCGACATGACCTTGCCATACATATCTTCAGGCGTGGAATTGAGCGGGATGTGGTTGCCAAGTGATTTGCTCATCTTGACAATCCCATCCGTGCCTGGCAATATCGACATGATGATGCCAATATTGGGCTTGGCTTCCAGGGCGGTCATAATTTTTCGAGCCGCCGTGACGATATTAAAGAGTTGATCCGTTCCGCCTACCTGCACATCTGTCTTGAGCGCATACGCATCATAACCCTGCATGATGGCATAAAAAAATTCGTGCAAATAAACCGGATCATCCGAATCCCAACGCTTACGGAAAGCTTCGCGGGTCAGAAACTGTTGAATGGTAAAGTTGGAGCCGAGTTTTATTAAATCGGCAAATTTCAATTCCTGGAGCCACTCATGGTTATATCGAATGGTAGTTTTGGACTGATCCAGAACCCGGAAAGCCTGTTGAGCATAGCTGCGGGCATTTTCCAGGGTTTGCTCGGGGGTCAGCAGCGGACGAAGCTTATCCTTGTCCGATGGATCGCCGATCAAGGAGGTGTAGGTTCCAATCAGGAAGACCACTTCATGCCCGAGATCTTGAAATTGGCGCAGCTTGCGCATAGTGACCGTATGTCCAATATGGAGGTCAGCCGTGCGGGGGTCGTAACCGCAATAAATTCGCAGCTTTCGGCCTTCCTGCTGGGTTTCCACCAGTCGTTGGCGCAGCTCAGTCTCCATGGTTTTACGCAAGCTTTCATCCCCATATTCCGTGCCCTGCATAAGCAGTTCAACTTGTTCGTTCAAATTCATATTGGCCTCTTTCCGGACTTTGACAAAGATTTATTGTTTCAATTCACACAAATTGTAACTTCTGACAAGATGTTTTCTAACCAGGGAAAACGACTGATTTAAGTTCGTCCCGGCAGCAAAAACCAGCAAGGTTTTGCTTGAAAATGAAGAGTGGTGAGTAGCTACCATAAATTAAATGATGATACCAACAACGAAAGATTAATTGGGTTATTGAATTAAAAACGCGCCTGCTGTGGAGCAGGCGCGTTTTATTCTCCACAGAATAGGGCTAGAAAAACGCACAATAATACGAATAACCCTTGATATGCATGCGCATATTATACAACAAAAATCAGGGGCGCGAATAAGTCAAAAACTGGCCATTGCGGGTGGTTGTAAGCAGCCCGGCCCTTTGAATGATTTCATCCATGATTTCCTTGCCAGCCAAAAACCCAGTTTTACCGCGCACCTGTCCCTGAAACTGCATCTCACCCAGGGTGGAGAAAGAAAAATGACTTCGGCCGCCAAGCACCTGCACAGATGTTCCCCAGCGGGCCGGAGCCGTGCGCACTTCCGTGATTGCATCCCAAGCCATATAGGTCCTACGCAGACCATTTTCGAATTGGACGCCACCGACAGCCAGGTGAATACTGGTCTTGCGATCCATCCAATTGCCAAGTGAAATGCTTATGGCAGAAAAGGCCAGGATGGCGAACAGGAACCAGGCCCAGAATGGCAGCGCCTGACGCTGGGAAAGGAAATAGAGGCCAAGCGCTGCGCCGGCCGCCAACAACCAGGCGGTGATTTCACCCTGGCGAGCTAAAAGTTCAGGAGTATGGAGTTTATTCTCAGACATGCAGATATTATAACAAGCCAGGTTGTATTCTGCCTATGCTTCCCCGGCGATCTTCAAGAGCGCTTCTTTACGTGTGTATACCATCAAGGAACTGGCATGCGCAACCGTCCGGATCAGGTTGGCATCCAATTCCATCAAAAAACCTTCGGGAGAGAGCACGCCCGAATAAAAATCAAGGGCTGAATGCAAATGCCTGATGATTTCATCCGGCGGCAGGGTTTTATAAACGAAGAGCGAGAGTGGAGAGTTTTTCATGTCAAAATTGGCTTCGCTGGCCCGGCCCGATTCAAGCAGCTGGTAAATAATGGAATTATGGTCCACCCAGGCGGGGTCTTCCAATTCAGGTAAAAAATACTCAAGGCGTTTAATGGTAACGCCTTCGCGTGGGACATCCCCCATGAATAACGAAAGTGGAGCATCTCCGCCAGTAGCCTGTGCGAGAGCTTCCAGGATGGTGGTGCCCAGGATCTTGATACCCAGATATTGCTGCGCCACGCGAACGTTGTTGCGGGCCAGACGCACCATTTGCAAGTATTCATCATCTGTCGGCACGCCTCGATACCTGCTGAAAACTGTATCAGGATCAAGTGCATCAAAAAAGACCTTCATTTTAAGCAGTGCTTCACGATAGGCACCAATGGAATAAACATCCGGCAGCCGCAAAGCCGCATTTGTCTCAGGCAGGAGTTTCCAAGTATTGTCCAAAAAACGACCTGGATCAGTTTCGGCGAAGTTCTCGATATCCTTGTTGGCAAAAACAACCGCGTTTTTTATCCCTTCAATCAATTCCGGCTTTAATATTTTCAGATCATAGCGGGCGATAATTTCTGGAAGACGCAGTTCCATTTCCTCAAAATGATTTCTTCCAGCCAGGTCAAATCCGCGAAAAGGAATTGTGGCTTCGATGCAAATGGTCATAAAGGCCAGATCTTTTTCTGCAATCAGGCCGCTCAACTGCTTGTTCATGACCAGCGCGCTCAGAAATTCATTTAAAGCATCGACGGATGAAAGCATCTGCCCAAGCTGCAAATTGAAAATGTCGAGAGTCAGGAAAAAAATTCGATCGGATGGGGCGGCAGAATCGCACACAAAAAAGGTTTCATCTTCCTGGCGGATGTAACGAGAGACGATGTCCCAGATTTGGGGCGAAAAACCCATATCGACCTGGTAATAGACGATGTCATGATATAGTGCTGCCAGGCTAAAAATGGCGTTATCGGGGTCCACAAAATTAAAGACATGTTCCAGGGTATGGAAATGGCGAGTCTGAACAGTCATGGCGCGATGAATTGTGACTGCCAAGGCTTCCAGCTTTTCCAGCGAAACATCCACCCCCAATTCGCGGAAACTCTGCTTGAAAATTGAAATAACTTTCTGAACAGTCCCAACCTGCATACAATTCAATCCTTCGGAAATTGTTATGCCGGAATTGTAATGTTAACCGCAGCAAAATACCATAGTAAATAGTTCCTAATTTAAGGCAGAAACCACATTATTCGTTATTAACAGTTCTCATTTAAGACTGAAACCCGGCTTTTTTGGTAGCCAGGGGGGGCTCAATGGCTGGCGGCTAAACATTCCGTTTTTGCACGTAATCCGAAAAAATATCGTAGCTCACTGTTTTCCGGGGGTATGGGGATTAATCCGGGTGGAGGTCTTCGGCTGGATTTCCTGAGCAGGCGGCGATTCCAAATGGGTGTGGAAGGAACTTTACTGGTCAGCGATATAAGGCCTGCAAGGCCTGGGAAGCCTGCTCATAATTGAAATGAAAACCCAGGTCCAGCAGCCGCTGAGGGGTGGCAAATTGCCCATCCAGCAGGAGGGTGCTCATTTCTCCTAAAATCAATTTCAGCGCAAAGGCCGGGGCAGGCATCCAATAAGGCCGGCCAAGGGCTGAGGCAAGCGCGCGAATAAAGTCTGCGTTCGAAACTGGCACGGGAGCTGTCAGGTTATATGATCCGCTTGCGCGCGAATCATCGATCAAAAAACGGATGGCGCGAACTTCATCCTCAATATGGATCCATGAAACACCCTGCTGTCCGCTGCCCAGCCGGCCACCCGCAAACAAACGGACCGGCATGGCCATCAGTGGCAAAACACCCTCTTTCGGATCCAGGACAAGCCCAGTACGAATAACTACGCGGCGCACATTTTGAAGTGCATCCACACCAGCGCTGCTGGCTTCCCATTCGTTGGCCACAAAGGCCATAAAATCTTTCCCGGCTGGCGCAGATTCGTCCACCGGGCGGGTTCCAAGCGCTCCGTAGAAACCAATCCCGGAGGATTGGATAAGGACAGCCGGTTTGCGCTGGGCTTTCTCAAAAGCCTGTGCCATGGCCTCACCGGCTCGTAACCGGCTGGAGATAATGCTGGCTTTACGCGCATCATTCCAGGGCCAGCGTCCAACGGTTTCGCCCGCCAGGTTTACAACTGCATCCATATTTTCAAATTCGGCCTGCCAACTCTGACTGGAATAGCCATCCCAACCCAGTACCTGCAGACCGGGGCGCAATCTTGCCCGGGCTGGCGAGCGGGATAAGATCCAAACTTTGTGCCCATCTTCAAGCAAGGAGTTTGTCAGGGCAGTGCCGATGAAGCCAGTTCCGCCAGAAATTAGAATATTCATGAACTCTCCAATATGAACGACCACCAAATAACCAATACCATCTTTTTTTCCTCCAACAGCCGAAGTATAATTCTGAGTAACACGGAGGCAATATGGAAGCGCTGGTGCTTGTGCTCAATCTAAATTATGAGCCAATCAATGTCTGCAATACACACCGGGCGATCGGTATGATGCTGGCTGGCAAAGCTGCGCTGATCGCCCACGGAAGAGGGGAAATTCAAACAGTTTCAAAAAGCTACCCGCTACCATCCGTGATACGCCTGGCCCAGATGGTACAGCGGCCCCGGCCACGAATTAAACTGACCCGGCACGAAGTCTTTAGAAGAGACAATTATACCTGCCAGTACTGCGGCCGGCGAATTAACAATCCGACCATTGACCACGTGGTTCCACGCCACCTGGGGGGAATGAATATCTGGACCAATGTTGTAACTGCCTGCACATCCTGTAATCACATCAAGGGCGGCCGGCTGCTGGAGGATGCTGGGGGCGAAATACGACACGACCGTGACCG
>CAZLJB010000252.1:0-5436 GCA_964559195.1 uncultured Anaerolinea sp.
TCTTCCGATCTCACATGATCCACGAAGATGCCAACTGCTGGTTCCCCCATCTTTCCCCGGATGGAAAGTGGGTGGTTTACATTGTCTATGGCAAAAACGATGTCGCAGCTGGCGATCATCCGGCCAATAAAAATGTTGAATTACGCCTGATCCCCGCCGAGGGGGGCGCGTCCAAAACCATCCTGAAACTGTTTGGCGGACAGGGTACGATCAATGTCAACTCCTGGTCGCCAGATAACCGTACGATCGCCTTCGTTTCGTATAAACTTAAATCCTGAGCTTCTGCTTTTCAAGGAAATCAAAGTTGTACCATTTTCATAGATTTTCTTGGCGGGAGAGGGTCGAGGTGAGAGCAGGCACAACTGAATAGCAAGAAAATTATACTGATTTATACGATCTCCGAAAAACTAAGCCAAACCACTCACCGCTAAAGCCCTTTTTTTAGCGCTTGTTTTATGCTATCATCAAGCATCGAATAACTTACTGGTAGAGGAAAATATGCGCTCATCAAATCCAGGTCAGCAGAACGATTTCGGGTCTACTCCGGATGATTTGAACAAGCCATCCGATAATGAAAAGCCTGCCCAAACTGAGCCAGTCTTTTTTTTATCGCCTCTGGTCACTGAACCCAACGATGGTCTGCCCCAATCCTTTGACAAATTAAAATTATCTGCTGAACGCGCACGCCTGACCTATGCCAACCAGGTGGCAGTCCGTTTCTACACCCAGGCGCTTGCCAGCCTGGCTGCGCGTCCGGGTGGAACGGATGCCCAGTTGGAATACGAGCTGTTGGCCGGTCGTCAAACCTGCCTGGGCCTTCAGGGTCAATTTTCCTTGCAGCAGGGCGATCTGGAACAATTAAAACGCCTGGCCCAGACCCTGAATGACATCCCCAGACAGGTCAGGGTCATTAACAACCAGGTTGATTTATTCATCACACTCGGAAATTATGTAGAAGCCCAGCAAATTGCTGAAGCAGGCATGGAACTGGCCCGCCAGGCAGGCAGCGCCACCCTGGAAGCCGAATGCCTGACATCCCTGGGCGCTTCCTTCAATGCTTTGGGCGATTTTGTGGTCGCCCTCAGCTCAAACAAGCAGGCTCTGGCCATCTTTCGCGAGCAGAACAACGACGCGGGTGAGGCACTCAGCCTGCGGCGGCAGGGCGAATGTTTGCGGGACATGGGTAAATTCGCGCTAGCCCAGGAATACACCGAACAGTCCTACGCCATCTATCGCCGGCTCGCAGACCAGCAGGGTCAGGCCAAATGCCTTAACATCCTCGGAATTGTCACCCGCGACCAGTCGCGGGCCCGAAATTATTATGAACAATCCCTGGCGATATTCCAGACCACTGGCGACCAGGCCTGGCAAGCCAACCTGTATAACAACCTGGGGCTGGTCTATTGGGGGTTGGGGTTGTATAGCAAAGCGCGTGATTATCTAGAGCGGGCTGTGCAAACCATGCGTGATTTGCAAGGGCGTTCCAGCCTGGCCAGTTTCCTCGAAAGTCTGGGCCGCATCTACCTTGAACTCGGGAAATACGATCAGGCTCAATCGGTTTTAGAAGAAGGCTGTGACTTATCCCGCATAATTGGCGATCGATTGACAGAAACCACATCCCTGCTGATGTTGGGACGGGTAGCCCTGGCCCGCGAGCAGTTTGACCAGGCCCGCGAGTATTTCCAACAGGCCGCTGACATGCAGCGCAGCATGGGCACGCAGGGTTACCTGGTAACCTCCCTGGCCTGGCTGGGAGCCGCTTTCCTCAGGCTTGGAAATCTGGAAATGGCCCACTCTTTATCAGCAGAAGCCGTCAAGCTGCTCGAAGTGGTCGGCAAGGCCAATGAATACCCCACCCAGGATGTCTGGTGGTTGCATTACCAGGTTCTTAAAGCTGTGCACGCCCATCAGGGCCTTAATCTAATAAAGGTTATTGACCCTGAAGTACCCGAGCCGTACGACCAGGCCTGGGATTGTCTGCAGAATGCCCATGCCAGCATGCTGGCCGGGATTGCGACTTTGAGTGATGATGGTTTGCGGCGCAATTACCTCAATAAGGTAAAAATTAATCGCGATATCCTGCTGGAGTGGACAATTGTTTCGGCAAAACGGCGCAAGCTGGATCCCAACCAGGTGTCCGAACCCATTGGCGGGCAGGCGCCGGAATTCTGGCTCGAATCCGCCCGAACGCCCGACCGGTTGAAACGACTGCTCGATATCAGCTTGCAGATGAATGCGATCTATAACCCGGCTGAATTGCTGGATTTCGTGATGGATAATGTGATTGAGTTGAGTGGGGCCGAACGAGGATTCTTGATTCTGTCCAATGAAGCCGGTTCGATGGAACTACAGGTCGGGCGCGGCTGGGGACAGGCTGCTTTCCGTCAAAGTTTGCCGGGCTTTGAAAAAGTGATCCAAACCAGGGCGCCGGTTTTGCTGGATTTTGTAGATTCAGAAGCTTCTTCATCCGGCCCTGAAATTGCCATGCCAGTTCAGCGCTCGGCTATCTGCCTGCCCCTATTAAGGCGTTCCGAATTAACCGGCATGATTTATGCCGACAACCTCTCCATTTCGGGCCGATTTACACAGGCAGATGTTGACTTGCTGTCCATTTTTGCCAACCAGGCGGCGACTGCCATAGAGAATGCACGTTTCTTTCGAGAACGTGAACGCCGCATTACCGAATTATCCATTCTTGATGAGATCAGCCGCGTGCTTTCTATCACCCTCAACCTGGAAGAACTGCTGGAGAGTGTTTACCAGCAGGTCGGGCGTATTTTTGATGTCACCAATTTTTTTATTGCCACCTACCAGGAAGGCGATGCAGAATGGGTGGCGGTTTTCCAGATGGATAATGGGCGGCGCCAACCGGTTGTACGCCACAAATTAGGATTGGGGCTGACCGGTTACATCCTGCAACAGCGCGAAGCAATTTTGCTGCATTCCAGCGCAGAAAGTAAACATTTTAAAGAAACGCATGGCATTCCGCCGGTAGGGACGCTTGCCAAATCCTGGATGGGTGTGCCGCTAACCGCGTCGGATAAAGTGGTGGGGGTGATGGCTATTCAAAGTTATGAATATGAAAACCTTTTTGATAATCAGGCCCTCAATCTGTTTTCAACCATCAGCTCGCAGGTTGCCATTGCCATTCGCAATACCCGGTTGTACGAAGAGAAAAGCAGGATCAACCGCGAGCTGGAATCCTTCAGTTACTCCGTTTCACATGATCTGCGCGCCCCCATTCGCGCCATAAATGGCTTCAGCCGCATTTTATTGGAGGAGCACAACCAGCAGCTTGATGACGAAGGCCGGCAGCACCTGCGCCGGGTCAGTGAGGCCGGGCTGCGCATGGCAGCCCTGATTGAAGACATCCTGAGGCTTTCGCGGGTTACGCGCAGTGAAATCCGACGGGAATGGCTGGATTTAAGCCAGCTGGCCAAAATAGTTGCAGCTGATTTGGTAAACACATCCCCCGGGCGGCAGGTTGAGGTGTTGATTGCCCCCGATCTGAAAGTCAGCGCTGATCTAAATTTGATCCGGATTGTGCTCGAAAACCTGTTGGGAAATGCCTGGAAATTCACCCAAAAACATCCCAGCGCGCGCATTGAATTCGGCAGCTTCCTGAAAGACAACCAGGTGGTGTATTTTGTGCGCGATGATGGGGCAGGCTTTGATATGAGTTATGTCAGTAAATTATTTGGCGCTTTCCAGCGTTTACATGCCGAGAATGAGTTTGAAGGTACGGGTATTGGCCTGGCAACTGTCCAGCGCATCATCCAACGGCACGGCGGCATAGTTTGGGCGGAAGGGGCCCCGGAAATGGGCGCCAGCTTTTATTTCACCCTGGCAGGTTAAGTTTATTTACCTTAAATACGAAAGTGGCAGGCGGAAAAATCCACCTGCCACTTTCATATTTTTCAAAATATATCAGTGCGCAGCGATGTATTGCATTGACGAGCGCTCGACAGCCAACACTGGCAGCACATCCACCAGGTCATAACTGCGGCTGCCCAGCCCCAATTTTTCAGCATACTCCAGGGCCACGTATGGATCCTTGAGCGGGCCATGCAGCCAGCGGAAGGGATGTCCCTGGCGGGTATGCACTTCCAGTACGGTTGGCAGGTTTTCCTCGATCAACCGGCTCTTCCCGGTCACATCCAGCACGGCCTGATCCAGGGCCACGATATCATCCGATCCAAAGACACCCGCATCCGGCAGGATGGGCATGGATGTAAAGCCGAAGCAATCACAAACGGGGGTCATGTGGGTCGCAAGGGCCATGTGGGTGACCTTGCCAGTGGCAAAGGTTGAGAGCACCACGCCAGCTGCCACCGCCACCGCTTCCTGGAAGCTGTGAAAGTTGACCGCATCGATCTTCAGGCTGCCGGCAGGCGCCACCTTCAGGCAGCGCCCGCACTGGTTGCATTGTTCCATGTGCAGGTGCAGCTGACCGGGGTTTTTCTTGTCTTCCACCAGCGCCTCAAACGGGCAGGCCTCAATCATACGTTGGCGGTCAACCGGATCCGGGCATTTTTCCGGGAACCAGTAAGGATCAAAGTGCATGACATCATGCATTGCGCTGCGGGTTTCACCAGCCATGCAGCCCAGCGCAATATTTTTGAAGGCACCCCCAAAGCCACAGCTGGGATGGCCCTTGATATGCGAAAAGTTCACCATGAAGCTCGAATCCTGGATCAGACCGGCCACGCGCCAGTTTTTGATGCTCTTGTAGGGCTGGGCGTGGTCATAAAAATATTTCTCGTCTGGGCCGGCGGCCGGGTAAACCGGGCAGCCAATCACTTCGGAGGCATAGCCACGTTGTTCCGCGCCGGCTGCGTCCCAGTTGACATCCACCACAAATGGTTTCCCGCCGCCTTCCTTGATGGCCTGCACTACCCGGCGCACAAAAACCGGATGGATGGTTGAGTAAACCATGTTGTTGCCGGTGTGCATTTTAATCGCGACCGTTTCATCCTTGACCCTGTCGCGCAGGTGCAGCTGCTCAATGATCAGATCGAGCTTGGCTGGCAGAGTCTCTTTTGCTTCCAGGCGGGCCTGCCTGGCGGAACCGAAAAATACCTGACTGGTCATAAGTACATTTCCTCTCATCTAAAAGGCTAAATTGGGATATTACAATCCAGGAAAAAAGCGCCTGGCAGCGCCAGATCGGCGTGCAGCAGGGCGTCTGAGCTGCCGCGTCTGTCTTTCAGCGAACGGGGTTGCATGTGGAGTTGTCGGCTTATTATAGGACCATCCAGCCGTTTAAGTTGAAACCGGGGATTAAGAGTGAGTTTCGTCATGACATCTATCCTCTTCACCAGGCTGGAATGGGTGTTTTTTTGTGGAGTTTTCACGGGAAGAGCACCCGTGAAAACTCCACATGCAGGCAAAACCAACGAGATTTGTTCCCCGAAGCGGCAAAACCAAAGCGGGGTG
>CAZLJB010000253.1:0-5431 GCA_964559195.1 uncultured Anaerolinea sp.
GATAGCTTCAGGTGACTGGAGTTCAGACGTGTGCTCTTCCGATCTGGTGGGGGTTTTCAAATGGCGCCAAATAGCCAGGTTGATGATGGCTATTTTGACCTTTGTATTTGTGAAACTGCATCCAAAGCGCGAATTTTCGGCCTGATCCCATACTTCCTGAAAGGCACCCAGGAAGGCCAGAAAGAAATCAAGATGCGCCGTGCAAAAAAGGTCACTGTCGAAGTACTGGAAGGCGATTTTCCTGCGCATGCAGATGGTGAGATGCTGTGTTACACCGGAAAATCACTTATTGTGGAGCTTCTTCCGGCTGAAATTGAAATTGTAGCTGGCTAATAATTCCCATCAATTCTTGTCATAACAAATTTTGAAGAATTAATCCGTGAAATATTTTGTGATTGTTAATCCAACCTCAGGCCGAGGTTATGGTGCAAGTGCGGTTCCACTTATCCAGCAGATATTCAAAGAATTTAAGATGGATTTTCGTCTTGAAATGACTGAATATCCCTGGCAGGCTGCTGAATATTCCGAACTTGCCGCCAGGCAAGGCTATGATGTGGTCGTTTGTGCTGGCGGTGATGGTACTGTCAATGAAGTGATCAATGGTTTGATGTTTGCCCGTGCCCAGGGTTTGCAGCATACTGCACTTGGAATTCTTTCTATCGGCAGTGGAAATGACATGGCAGCCAGCCTGGGGTTGCCTTTTGATTTGAGAGAAGCTGTTCAAGCCATTCGGGATGACAATCGCCGTGTGATTGATATTGGTTCTGTCAGGAGCGCCGAATTACCAGAAGGGCGTTTTTTTGGTAATTGTGTTGGGATTGGTTTTGATGCCGCCGGGACAATCCTCGCAAAAAAAATCACCTATGCGAGTGGAATGATTGCTTACTTGATAGCCGCTATTCAAACAATATTCACATATTATGCTTCGGCTCCTACAATCAGGATCAACATGGATGGGGTGGTTTTAACCCAAAAATCCTTGATGGTTTCGATTATGAATGGTCGACGCATTGGAGGTGGTTTTTGGACCGCACCAAACTCCATCATGGATGATGGAGTTTTTGATCTTTGTATTGCCCGTAATGTTGGCCGGTTGCGGATGTTTTTCCTTCTGCCACATTTCATGAATGGCACACACGCTTCCCAACCCGAAATTCGTATGGCTCAGGCAAAAAATGTAACCGTGACAGCCATTGAAGGTAACTTACCTGTCCAAATTGATGGGGAAATATTTTGTGAGGAAGGGCATGAATTGGAAGTTGAGATTTATCCCAAACAGCTTGAAGTAGTGGGAGTCCTGTAATGAATATACCGAAGTGGATCGTAACTTATGGCTGTAAACTCGGTTTGGATGTCATGTGCCGGATAGACTCTCAGGATTTAAAAAAAGTTCCTCTCACCGGGCCATTGCTCCTTTTTACAAACCATACCGGTATGGTGGAAGCGCCGATAATGTATACCCATCTCCAACCTAGGCCAAAAGTGACCGCGCTCGCCAAGGTGGAAACCTGGGATAACTGGTTTTTAAATATGGTCTTTACGCTTTGGGGCATTATCCCTCTTCATCGCGGTGAAGCCGATATGGTTGCAATGCGGAAGGCTTTGGATGTCCTTGAAAAAGGGTATATCCTGGGGATTTCTCCTGAAGGGACTCGCAGCCGGGAAGGGAAATTATTGCGGGCTCATGGTGGAATCGCCATGCTGGCTTTGCACAGCGGTGCCCCTCTGCAGCCTATGGTTCATTGGGGTGGTGAAAATTTTGGTACAAACGTCAAACATTTGAAGCGCACTAGTTTCAATATTCGTGTCGGGTCAATTTTTAGTTTGGATGCTCGGGGTGAGCGTGTTTCGAAGGAAGTTCGCCAGAAGATGGCGGATGAAATGATGTATCAGTTGGCAAAACTATTACCTGAAGAATACCGGGGTGAGTATGCAGATCTCGAAAATGCCAGTGAAAATTACCTGCGTTTCGTGCCATAAAAATTGTCAAATTTATAGTGTTCAAATTAAAAAGAAATGGCTGCCAATTTTTTCTAGCAGCCATTTCTTTTGTTGAGTTTATTTTTTACAAACTATCCGGCTTTGTTACTTGTTTAAGCTGATCACATAGGCAATCAAATCCGCTATTTGTTTTTGGCTCAGGAGATTTTTAGATCCCCACGCTTTCATTATTTTTTCAGGATTTGTTCCTTCGGGTATGGAACCGTTTTGGACAAATAAATCGATGTTTGTGGCAAAAACTTTCAAATCCGGATCGACCAGGGTCGGATCGATTGGATTCAAGGCCGGCACTGTCCCATCTTTTGAACCAGGATTCAGGATGCCACCCTTTCCTTCTTCACCATGACAGGAACTGCAGTTTTTCTGGAATAATTCTTTTCCCAAAACTGAATCGCCTGGCAGGTTGATTGCATCACCAGTGCCACCTGGATTGGAAGGCCTGGCTACCGGGATCGCAGTGGCTGCCAGGGCTGTCGGTTGGGCTGTGGCGACATTTTCGGCCGGTTTGTCGGAAGGTATTCCTGCGCTGATCACTGGGCCTTCAGCCGGTACGCTGACTGGGCGTCCAAGAGGCATGGGTGGGCGCCCAATTGTAGTTTTTCCATCCAGCGTAAAAAGCATTTTATGTAGTAATGCATCGTTCCAATTGCCACCACCAAGAATGTCATTTCCTTTAGGTGCACCGTTCAAGCGGTTGGAACCTGCCAAAATACCTGTATAACTGCTCAAATCCATATTTTTCGTGGCTTTGGCGATATCAGAATAGTGGCATGTTATACAGGCCGGAGCTCCGTCATACCATAGATTGGGGGTAACGAATAACTTTTGCACATCGCCTTTGAAGGTGGCGGTACAGTTTTTGCCTTTAATATCAGTAAAGCTGAAAACTTCGTTTTCCTTATATCCTGCAGAAACCCAGGCACCGATCAAGCTGACAGCAGAAATATGGCACCTGGGTGCTGTCGCCGCTGCATCTGCGCCTACTTTCGGAGCGGGCATGGTCGCAGCCAGCAGGGTGGGGATCGATGTTAGCTCAGGTTGTGGAATCCCTGTACAGGTATTGGTTGTTCCACAGCCAAACAAGTATAGGCTGAAAATCCAGACCACCAGTAGGGTGGGTAAGGCAACCAGAACAGTCAAAATAATTTTCTTGGTATTATCGTTCATGGAGGCCTCCGTTATGGCTTTGGCGTTGGAGTTGCCGTCGCCTTGACAGTCCGGATGTAATTAACCACATCCCATCGATCGCGAACTGTCAGGTTTTCATTCAGTGCTGGCATGTGGATTTGTCCACCCGCGCCTTGAATGCCTTTTGAAATTGTCAGGAACAAGGCACCGTCGGGTTTGTTTTGGACCAAATCACCTGTCAAATTGGCAGGTTGGAACACCAATGCGCCACCAACCACACCATTTCCATCAGCCTTGGCTCCGTGGCATTCGATGCAGGTCACGCTATATAACACGCGGCCACGTTCTACGGAGGCTTTGTCTGCGGGTACCGGGTTAATTGGCGCACCCTGACCGGCAACGTAAGCTGCGCCTTCGACCGGGATTGATTGGGCCGCAACTGGCAAAGGATGTTCCATTGGTTTAAAGGATGGTTGGATCTCCATAAAACTAATCCAATCTATTTTGACAATGTCATAGGAAAAGATCATCAATACGCCCAGCAACAGTGCTGCGACAGCGATGACCACCAATAGTCGCTGGTAGAAGCTCATAGCGTTTGTGCCTCCGCGTGTTTAACAGATTCTGCGCCGAGACTGGTCATAGCGGCTTCGATCTCATCTTCTTCATCCGGTTCGCATTCAATCAGGATGGCTATTTTCCCATCACTGATTTCTGCGACATACTCTTTGGGTTCGTAGGATGGAAAACGACTATCAAGAAATACACCCAGGAAGGTGCTGATCAACATTCCCAACATTGTCATTTCAAAAATAACCACCACACTGGGTGGACCAGGAATGGTTGGCTGACCGCCAACATTAAGTGGATACGACATGGGCGTCACGAAGGCCAGCAATACGCCAACGATCATGCCTCCAAAAGCCCCGCCTAGCGCCAATCGCGGAACATTGCTGGGTTGTTTGGGCCGCCCCAGCATCGCTTCGGTTACCGGGATTCCCGCAATAATATTAACGTGATCGTTAGCAACACCTAATTGGCGAAGCTTTTCAACAGCCTGTGCGGCTGGGTCAAGGTCCGGGAACAAGGCCAGGAGCATGGTTTTATCACTCATTTTATTCTCCTCTTATTCCAAATCACTGACCGTAACAATTGATTCTTTTCCGAATTTGCGTAAGCTGTGAGCCATTTGACCTTCCTGCACTTCCCAAACCGGTACAAGCGGAATGATACGTGATGCAAGCATATACAGCAGTACAAACAGGGCCAGCGTACCAATACTCAGTGGAATCTCCACGCCAGGTTTGTAGAACTGGTATGTAAATGGGAAGCGGTTGATGCTGAGTGATGTGGGGATGATAATATATCTTTCAAACCACATGGCAACATTGACAAGAAAGCCAATAATAAATAAGGCGGTTGGGTTGCGGCGGATTTTTTTATTCCACAACGTTAGCCAGGGGATCACTATGTTGAAAATTAGCATCGCATACCACATCCAGCCCAGAGGACCCTCTTCGTGGAATTTGAGCAAAATATCAGTCCATTTATCCCCGTTGTACCACTGTACCATGTAATCATTGAAGAAGAAGTACGCCCATGCCATTGAAATGATTAACATAAGTTTTCCAAGGGCATCCAGATGTTCAGGCCTGATAAAGTATTTCATATTCTTCATGGTCGCGCGTACAACGATTAACACCATTGCGACGGCCGAAAGGCCGGATTGTAAGGCGCCCACAACGAAGTATGGTCCAAAGATTGTTGAACTCCAACCTGGTCGCATGGCGGCCGCAAAGTCCCAGGAAACAATGGTATGCACCGAAAACATGACGGGCAGGATGGCAAAGGCAAACAAGTTCATCGCAAAACGTAAATGGGTCCACTCGCCTTCCGTGCCACGAAACCCCAGAGCCAATATTCGATAGACAGTCTTTCGCCAGCCAGTTGACCGGTCACGTGCCATCGCCAGATCAGGGATGAGCGGAAGAAATAAGTACATGGTGCTTGACATTAAGTAAGTATTAATCGCCAGGAAGTCCCAGGAGAGTGGCGAATGGAAGTTTGGCCATAACCCACGTTCATTGGGATATGGAAAAAGCCAGTAAGCCAGCCAGATACGGCCCATGTGCATAAAAATGCTCAAACCAGCCTGTACCAGGCCAAATGTTGTCATCAATTCGGCAGCTCGCGTGAAGGGCCGTCTGAATTCTGCTTTGAACACACGTAAAAGGGCTGAAACGAAAGTGCCGGCATGGCTGATGCCAATCCAGAAAACAGTATTGACCAGGAATATACCCCA
>CAZLJB010000254.1:0-5420 GCA_964559195.1 uncultured Anaerolinea sp.
AGATAGCTTCAGGTGACTGGAGTTCAGACGTGTGCTCTTCCGATCTGCAATCGGCCGAAGTGATGAAAAAATCCGTTGCACACCTGGAAAATTACCTTGAAAAAGTGGAAGGGGTAACCAAGGGTACAGTCGTAATTGCGACAGTTTACGGCGATGTGCACGATATCGGCAAAAACCTGGTCAAAACCATTCTGGCCAATAACGGATACACCGTGATCGACCTGGGCAAACAGGTCCCGGCCGAAACAATCATCGCAAAGGCTGTTGAAGTCAATGCAACCGCCATTGGTCTTTCAGCACTGCTGGTCAGCACCTCCAAGCAAATGCCGCTGATCATTAACGAACTCCAGCGCCGAGGGCACAAAATCCCGGTTTTGGTGGGTGGAGCAGCGATAAACCGCCGCTTTGGCCGCCGCATCCTATTTACTGAAGATGGCTCATCTTATGACTCTGGCGTGTTTTACTGCAAGGATGCCTTCGAGGGTCTTGAAACGATGGACCAGCTGATCGATCCAAAACGCAAACCGGCCCTAATGGAGCAGATGCGTAAGGCCGCGGACATGGAAATGGGCCGCGCATCGCAGGTACCCGCCCATCGCCAGACCGAAGCCATCCGTTCAAACGTTATCCCAGCCCCGCTCAAACTCCCCATAAAATGGGGCGCGCGCATTGTCAGGGACATGCCTTTGGAAATGGTCCTGCAGAACCTGAACATTAACGAACTTTATCGCCTCTCGTGGGGCGCAAAGAACAGCCACGGTCCCGAATGGGAAAAATTGCAAAGGGAATTTGACGCTCGCCGGGCCTTAATGACCCGCGAGGCCATTAAAGAAGGCTGGCTCAAACCCCAGGCTGTCTATGGTCTGTTCCCATGCCAGGCGGATGGGGATGACCTGATCATCTACCAACCGGAGAGCCTGACGGGCAAACCCGAAGCGCTGACTCGTTTCCACTTTCCGCGCCAGCCGTATGACGAGCATCTTGCCCTTTCAGATTATTTCGCCTCGCTGGAATCTGGTCAGATGGATGTGGTTGGTTTCCAGGTTGTCACGGTTGGGCACGCGGCCACTGAGCGCTTTGACAGGTTTCAGACCGAAGGCAACTACTCCGAAGGCTACTTCACCCACGGGTTGGCAGTTCAAACCGCCGAAGCCACAGCCGAATACCTGCACCAGCATATTCGCCGTGAACTGGGGATTTCTGAAAACCAGGGCAAACGCTATTCCTGGGGTTACCCGGCCATTCCTGAGCTTGAAGATCACCGCAAGGTCTTTGACCTACTGCCAGTTGAAAAAGAACTGGGAATGCAATTATCTCCTGCCTACCAGCTCATCCCCGAACAATCCACAGCTGCCATTGTGGTCCACCACACGGCGGCCAAATACTACAGCACCGGCGAAAGCCGGGTGGAACAATTAATGAAATAAACATGCCAATTCTTGGCCCGGGTAATTTATTAGACAATATTTGGAAAGTGAATTGAAATGAAGCTAGACTTCCGGCAGCTATTAAGTACCAATACCATCCTGGCGGATGGCGCAATGGGCACCATGCTGAATGCGCGTGGCGTTAGCTTTGAAAAATGTTTTGACGAATTGAATATTACCAACCCGGCGGTTGTAGCTGAAGTCCATCGCGAGTATATTGAAGCTGGGGCTCAGATCATTTTATGCAACACTTTCAGCGCCAACCGCTATAAGTTGGAAAAATTTGGCTTGCAGGATAAACTGGTTGAAATCAACAAAGCCGGGGTGGAACTGGCCAGGCGGGTCGCGTCAGCCTCCTTCAAAGATGTCTTAATCGCCGGTGACATTGGCCCATTGGGCGTGCGCCTGGCGCCTTTCGGGCGGGTGCAGGTAGAGGATGCCCGTGCGGCTTTTGCAGAGCAGGTCCAGGCCCTGATCAGTGCCGATGTGGATTTAATCGTGATTGAAACCATCGCCGACCTGTATGAGGCGCGCGCAGCGGTCCAGGCAGCCAGGGAAATATCAAACATTCCGATCATTGTTTCAGTAACCTTCACTCGGGATGGGCGCACCATCCTGGGCGATACACCCGAAAAAGCCGCCCGCCTGCTGGCGGAATCCGATGCGGATGTAATCGGCGTCAACTGCTCTGGCGGTCCGGCTCAGCTCCTACGAATCCTCGGCCAAATGAAACAGGCTGCCAGCCACATGAAGTTTTGGGTCAAGCCTAATGCGGGCTGGCCGGAACAGGTCAGCGGGCGGATCATGTATCCAGCCGATCCGGAATACTTTGGCGATTATGCGTTATCCTTTCGCGAGGCCGGGGCCAACATCGTCGGCGGCTGCTGCGGCACCACCCCACGTCATATTGCCGCCATGCGCAAGGCACTGGATTCCGCCCCCGCGCCCGATTTTTCCAAGAATCTTGAAAAAGCCACCCCGCTGGCAGCGCAAATTGAAATGGATACCGAAATCGAACCTGCCACACAGCTCGCCCAAAAACTGGCGGACGGGAAATTTGTGATCGCCGTTGAAATGGATCCTCCGCGCGGGCTTTCAACCCATAAATTAATGGCAGGCGCAGCCCTGCTGGCCGAAGCCGGCGCGGATGTCATCGATGTGGCTGACAGTCCGATGGCCCGCATGCGCATGTCGGCCTGGGCCGTTTGCGATATCGTCCAGCGCAAAGCCCAGGTGGAAACTACGCTCCATTTTCCAACGCGCGGACGCAATTTGCTGCGCGTGCAAGGCGATTTATTGGCCGCCCACGCCCTGGGCATCCGGAATGTCTTTGTGGTCATGGGCGATCCCACTTCCATCGGCGATTACCCCGAGGCCGCTGATAATTTTGACATCGTGCCATCCGGTCTGATCAAACTGATCAAAGAAGGCTTCAACACAGGCGTGGATCACTCAGGCACCAGCATCGGTCAGCCAACCAGTTTCTTCGTCGGCTCCGCCCTCAACCTTTGCCCACAGGATTTTGCAGTGGAAATTAAAAACCTGCGCAGAAAAATCAAATCCGGCGCGGATTTCTTCCTGACCCAGCCGATTTTCGATCCCAAGCTGGCCGAGAGCTTTCTTAAATACTATGCCGGCGAATATGGCCCACTTGAGAAACCAGTACTGGTGGGGATACTACCGCTTTTCAGCAACCGGCATGTCAATTTCTTGCACCACGAAGTACCCGGCGTCTCTATTCCAGAACCCATCCGGCTTCGCATGGCGCAGGCCGGCGAGGAGGGCGTCAGAGAAGGCATCCGGATTACCAGCGAATTGGTGTCACAAATCAAAGACTGGGCCCAGGGTATTTACATCATGCCACAATTCAACCGCTACGATGTGGCGGCTGAGATGATAGACGCCGTCACAGCCCAGCAGGGTTAATTACAAAACAACCGTCTCCAACCTGCCCAGCCCGGGCAACCACGCAAAAAGGTCCAGCCATGCTTCTCGTGATTGATATCGGCAACACCAACCTGACCATTGGCCTGTATGAGGGCGAGCAACTTGGCTGGCACTGGCGCCTGGCCACCGATCATAATCGTATGCCCGACGAATACGGTTTGCAGCTTTTGGGGTTAATGCAACATGCCAGCTACACAGTTCCCAATATTTCAGGGATTGCGCTGTCTTCGGTCGTGCCCCCCCTGACTGGCCGTGTCACCCAGGCCTGTCGCGAATATCTGAAACAGGAACCCCTGGTGGTGGATACTGGCGTAAAAACCGGGATCCGGATCCGTTACGAAGATCCAAAGGCCGTCGGCGCCGACCGGGTCTGCGACGCCGCCGCTGTCATGCACCATTACGGCGGCCCAGCCTGTGTGATCGACTTTGGGACTGCCACCACATTCAACGCCATTACCCGGGATGGTGATTATCTGGGTGGAGCCATCACCGCCGGGATTAACCTGGCTGCCGAGGCACTTTATACCCGTGCGGCAAAACTTCCACGTATTGATCTGCAGCGCCCACCCAATGTAATTGGACGCAATACCATCCATGCCATGCAATCCGGGCTATTGTTCGGGTATGTTAGCATGGTGGAGGGTATGGTAGAACGCTTCCGCCAGGAACTTGGCCCCCAAATGAAGGTGATCGCCACAGGCGGGCTGGCAGAAATCGTGGCAAAAGAAACCCCCGTCATCCAGCATATCGCGCCATGGCTGACCCTGGATGGCCTGCGCATCATTTGGGAACTGAACCGATAACAGCCATTGCGCTAAAACCATGTCGAGAATTGCTAACAATCGACACGCAGGCTTGATTGTGTCAGGTATAATCAGGCCAATGTTACCTTTGAAACGAACCCTGATCTTGATTTTGCTCTTGCTGACAGCTTGTTCTGGCGGGATACCAAATTTCCCGGCCATGCTTGCATCGCCAACCCCCATTCCTCCCACCAGCAGCCCCATGCCGCCGACCGCAACACCCATCCCAATGGCAATCATGGTCAATTCAGAGGGCATGACAATTGACGAATTTAATGCCGAATTGGCCCGCTATAAAGTCTCCATGACCGGTCTTAAGAAAACCGTCAGCGATGACCAGGCCTTGCAAGCAGTCCGCGAGGATGTTGTCAATCAACTTCTACTAGCCCAGGCGGCTGCTGAAGGCGGTTTTCTAATGGATGATGCAGCTTTAAAGCTGCGCCTGGATGCGTTGATCACAAAAATTGGCGGCGCTGACAAGCTTGCATCCTGGCAGCAGTTGCACGGTTATACCGAAGCGAGTTTCAATGACGCGTTAAAGCGTGCCTCAGCCGCAGCCTGGATGCGTGACAAAATCATTTCAGGTCTACCCAGTACTACAGAGCAGGTTCACGTTCGCCAGATTTTGCTCTATAATGAGGATGTTGCTAAAAACTATTTTGATCGACTCAAAACAGGCGCAGACTTTGATCAATTGGCCGCAGACGTTGATCCTATCACCCAGGGTGACATTGGGTGGTTTCCGCGAGGTTACCTGGCTGAGAAATCGGTCGAAGATGCAGCATTTTCGCTTGAAATCGGCGCATACAGCGCAATTATCCCCGGCGAAGTTGGGTTTCATATCATCAAGCTTCTTGAGCGCCAGACCGATCGGGTCTTATCACCTGATGCTCTCTCAACACTTCAAACCCATGCATTAAATGACTGGCTGACCGCCCGGCGCCAACAGAGTAAGATCGTACTGACACCATAACCCTGTCACCACAGGAAAAATAAACCTATGAGTAGAAACGACAACTTCCTTAGTGAAAAACCAAAAAAAACTGGCGCTAGAAATAAACCAAATCAGGATTTAATCTGGAATGTGCTGACAATTTTGATGCTGTTGCTGACTGTGGGCGCTGGAGTCTTCATGATCAACCTGGTCAGGAATCCCTATTCCCGCCTCAACCCTTTTGCGCCCAGTACACCTGTCCAGATCGGAAGAGCACACGTCTGAACTCCAGTCACCTGAAGCTATCTC
>CAZLJB010000255.1:0-1239 GCA_964559195.1 uncultured Anaerolinea sp.
GCCCGCAAAATTGCGCTGGCCGGGGTATCGGATGTAAAAGTTCGCTCGGCCATGACTTGTGAATTGACACACGGCATCTGCGCTATGTGCTACGGCATCGATCTCGGCCGCGGTGCTACAGTGGAAATGGGCTCGGCTGTTGGTATCGTGGCTGCCCAATCCATCGGTGAACCAGGCACCCAGCTTACCTTGCGTACTTTCCACACCGGTGGTGTTGCGGTAGGCGGTGGTGGCGACATCACAACAGGTTTGCCGCGCGTGGAAGAATTGTTTGAAGCGCGTAAGACACCCAAGGGCGAAGCGGTTGTCTCAGAAATTGAAGGTGTTGTACGTGTCTTACAATCAGACAAATACAATGATTTGCGCATGGTGCGAATTGAACATGCCGAAATGGTTGCTGATGCCTACGATGTTCCAGAAGAATGGACTATTGAAGCAAAAGACGAAGGCGAGGTAAAGGCTGGCGATGTATTAGCCACGCTGGGCGATGCGACAATTCTGTCACAACATGCCGGGCGTATTCGGATCGATGGACGACAGGTCTTTGTAGCTTACGAACAGCGCGAAGAAGTTGAACATGAGATTCCATCCACTTTGCGCCTGCTGTTAAAAGATGGCGAACGAGTTACAGCCGGTCAACCGCTGACCGAAGGTTCGCTCAACCCGCACCGTATTCTACGTATTCAGGGCCGCGATGCCTGCCAGATGTACCTGATGAGCGAAGTTCAAAAGGTTTACCGCTCTCAAGGTCAGAACATTCATGACAAACACTTTGAAGTCATCATCCGCAAGATGTTGAGCAAAGTTCAAATCACCCGCCCAGGCGATACCAGATACCTGCCAGGTGATGCTGTTGACCGGTTGGAGATCAAGCGTGTCAACGAGCATCTAACCGCTGACAGCAAACAACCAGCGCGTTTCGCTGAAGTGCTGCTGGGTGTCACCAAGGCCTCGCTCTCAACCGACTCCTTCCTCTCGGCTTCTTCATTCCAACATACCATCAAGGTGTTGGCGGGCGCAGCAATTGCGTCCACGACAGATCCACTTTTCGGTTTGAAGGAAAACGTCATCATCGGCAAGCTGATTCCCGCTGGGACAGGCTTCAAACATGGTCGCTTTACCGAACTGGAAAAAACACTTGGTTCCGGTGTATCTCAGTGGGTTGAGATACCCGGCGAGCCGGCAAGCTAATAAGTACCTAAAGGCGACTCACGCGAGTCGCCTTTTGCTTTAACCCAG
>CAZLJB010000255.1:1339-5404 GCA_964559195.1 uncultured Anaerolinea sp.
ACCGTGCTAACACCAACTGCCACCCTAACCCTGGCTGCCACGTCAACCGCCACCCTGCCTGTTGGCGTTTTCCCCACCGATACCCCTACCGCAACACTGGAACCCATTTTTGCGGATGTCATGAAGGAAACCAACTGCCGCACTGGTCCAGGCTCGCATTACGATCTGGTGGCAACTTATCAGGCGAGTACCCACCTGCTGGTGTTGGCGAGGGATCTGGGTGGAGGCTTTATCTTTACCCAAAACCCAGCCAAGCCCGAGCAACAGTGTTATGTGCTGGCAAATAACGTCAAACTGACTGGCGATACCTCCATCTTGCCTCAAATTACGCCACTGTCATCCCCCACTGCAGCGCCTGGTTTTACAGCCACATTTAAAAAATTTGACCTGTGTAAGGGCAATGTGTTTGCACAATTCGATATTCTAAATACAGGCAGCATTCCGTTTCGCTCAGCCTATATAAAGGTGATAAATCTCAGGACAAACGAATCTGCCGAAAAATCAGTCGACGCTTTTGACCTGTATACAGGCTGTATCATTGCGAAAAATATTGCGCCACTCGATCCCGGCGCGACCGGTTATCTTTCCAGCGAATCTTTTCTGCATGATCCGCGAGGCAATAAAATGCGAGCAATCATCCAGGCCTGCACAGAAAAAGGCTTGAAAGGCACTTGTGTAAATACCGTCGTGGAAATAAAACCATAACTGTAAATAAGGTACGTAATAAACGAGCCGGCCTGCAGGCCGGCTCGTTTATTACGTTAAAGTCAATCACAGATAAGCAAATTTCTATCAATAACAACAAAGATCGGGATTTCAAAAATGCAAAATACGGCGCCTGTCATGACACTTGACGCTTTGTGTCTTTCCCTATAAGATAAGCCCTAAAGTTAGAACATTCATTCGCCACTTCTGCCCAAACCAGCCTGGCATGATCAGCCCGGTTGAAAAATGCAGCCTGGCAAAAAAAAGGAATTCTTATGGAACTAGGATTGGTACACAAAATTGATATCGACCGGGAAATGCAGGCAGCGTATCTTGATTACGCCATGTCCGTAATTGTCTCGAGAGCGCTGCCAGATGCCCGGGATGGGATGAAACCCGTCCAAAGAAGGATTTTATATGCCATGTACGATATGGGGCTGCGCGCTGATAGCGCATACAAAAAATCGGCCCGTATCGTAGGCGAAGTCTTAGGTAAATATCACCCCCACGGTGATTCAGCAGTCTATGAGGCCATGGCGCGCATGGCGCAGGATTTCTCGCTGCGCTGCATGCTGGTAGATGGACAGGGCAACTTCGGTTCGGTGGACGGCGACCCACCGGCGGCCATGCGTTATACCGAAGCCAAACTGACACTACCTGCACTGGATATTCTGGCAGATATCAACAAGGACACAGTCGACTTCATTGCCAATTTTGACGATACATTGACTGAACCAACTGTACTACCGGCTGCCATCCCCAACTTACTGGTAAATGGGGCTACAGGTATCGCAGTCGGCATGGCAACATCCATCCCCCCGCACAACCTGGGTGAGGTAACTGACGCACTGGTATACATGCTGCAGAACTGGGATAAACTGGACGATATCGATATCGGGCATTTGATGGAATTTATCCAGGGCCCAGACTTTCCGACTGGTGGCGTAATCATCCAGGAATCGGGCGTGGACGGCATCGAGGCCGCTTATGGTTCCGGTCGCGGCAAGGTAACCATCCAGGCTCGCGCCCATTATGAAGAGATGGAACGCGGCAAAAACCGGATCATTGTTACTGAACTACCCTACCAGGTTAATAAATCAAGCCTGATCGAGCGCATCGCCGAATTGGCGCGCGAAGGCCACCTGGAAGGACTTTCAGACCTGCGCGATGAATCTGACCGCCAGGGCATGCGGATTGTCCTCGAACTGACCAAAAACGTAGACCCAGAAAAAATTCTGGCTGAGCTTTACAAACGCACACCCATGCAATCAACCTTCAGCATCATTCTGCTGGCCCTGGTGGAAGGCGAGCCACGTATGCTGACGCTCAAGCAAGCCCTCAAAGTGTTCATTGAGCACCGCTTGACCGTTATTAAACGCCGGGCAGAATTCGACCTGGAAAAAGCCCGCGCGCGTGCCCACATCCTGGAAGGCTATCTGATTGCACTGAATAACCTGGATGAAATCATCGAGCTGATCAAAAAATCGCCGGATGTGGAAACCGCCCGCGAACGCCTGATCAAACGATTTAAATTATCGGAATTACAAGCCAGTGCCATATTGGATATGCAGCTGCGCCGTCTGGCCGGTTTGGAACGTAAGAAAATCGAAACAGAGTACAAGGAAATTACAGCTCTGATCAAATCGCTGGAAACACTGCTCCAATCCCCCAAAATGATGCGCGAAATGGCTGCCAGCGAGCTAATGCGCGTTAAAGATGCTTATGCGGATAAACGGCGTACCCAAATCATTAACTTGAAAGAAGGCAAAGAAAAGAAGTCGGTATTGACAACCACCCAAATGCTGCCAGATCAGGTGGTATGGGTAGGCCTGAGCGTAGACGGGCTGCTTTCGCGTACACATGATGAAAAACCACCTCGGCTGAGCGGCAGTGATGCTCCCAGGTTGCTTGTGCGCGCCAACTCCACGGATACGCTTTATCTTATTTCTGAGCGAGGTTTGGCAGCTGCCGTGGCAGTCCACACTCTACCTGAATCTGAAAAACTGGCAGACGGCTCACCATTTAATAAAATCACACCACTCAAGGAAGCTGACAAACCAGTGGCAGCTTTTGCGCTGCCAAAACGATCCACGCTACCTGAAGAGACCTGCGTGCTGACCGTGACTCGCGGAGGCATGCTTAAAAAATCCCTGGTCAGCGAGCTGCCTGGACCTTCCGCCCAAACCTTTTACATGTGCAAAATCAATGATGGCGACAGCCTGGGTTGGGTGGCGTTGACAGATGGGAAAAAAGAACTGCTACTGGCAACCGCAACCGGTATGGCCATCCGCTTCGGCGAGGATGACGTGCGCCCGATGGGACTGGTAGCAGCTGGTGTAAACGGTGTCAAACTTGGCGTGGGTGACGAAGTGGTTGGAATGGAAATCATGCCAGCCGATGGCGATGTATTTGTATTAGCATCAGATGGCAAAGCCAAACGGATACTGCAGACAGAATTTCCAACCCAGGGACGTTATGGACGGGGAGTAATCCTGTGGGATCTACCCCTGGGAGTAAAATTAGTGGGATTGGTAATTGGGAAAGGTACCCATGTCGTAACCCTGCACCTGCTAAAAGCTGCTCCAAAAATGACCCGGGTCGACGAAGCCGGCCTCAAAAAACGTGCTGCCACCCGAGGCGATACAGTAGTGGAAGTAAAAGCCGGTGATGCTGTCATAAGTCTGACCGAAAGCTGGGTACTGGACCGCTTTGTAACCGTCAAAAGCATAAAAGAGGAACCCAAAAGCAAGAAAGAAATCACTACAACCAGGCAGTTGGAATTAATTAAAACACCTGTGGGAAAAAAGACGGGGAGTGATAAAAAGACCATCCCGGCAAAAACAACCAGCAAGCCCGATTCAAAACCCGCCGGAACCTCCAGAAAACCTGGCGGGGGCACCAAAGATAAAGAAAGCCAGGGAAAAATAGCCTTTCCTGGCAAAATTAAAAAACAATGACGTAAAGGACTTTTACGCACTGGGGCATCCCTGGATTGAAAGATTGCCCAAAAAACCTTTTGAAATGTGTTTTTTTGTGGATTTGTGCGCCGGGAACTGGCGCGCAAATCCACCTGCAGGCTAATGCTCCGACGTGTAAAAGGCAAGAGGGCGCCCCATCAGGTAGATTGCCAAAGAACAACTCGCAAGATACTGGCAGAAAAGTTTTTTCGAGAGAACTATACAAAAAGAGTAACCGAGACCGGAAAATCCCGGTCCAGGGTACTCTTTTTAGTACATAAAAAATTATAAAGAGCTTAGAAAAATAAGCGTACTCAAAAACTTGCAGAAAAATACTTTATAGTTTGGAATTAATTGAGCTGTAGGTGTTACCAACTACCGGGCCAAAAATTGTCAGAGCAGC
>CAZLJB010000256.1:0-5393 GCA_964559195.1 uncultured Anaerolinea sp.
CAGGGTGGGTCTTGCGGTTCGGCAAAGATGGCCGGCCCGCGCGCAAGACCCACCCTTACACACCCGCAAGGTGGCTGGCTTGCAAGCCAGACCTACCCTTGCCTGCTCCCAGGCTGTTCAGCCCTGGGGAAATTATGAAATGAAAGAATCTCGGGGTGTTTTTCGGATGCGTACCATCCAAAAACACCCCGAGCACCTTGCGATAAAACCTACCTGAATATTGTATTTATGATCCTGCGCGCACTATTTCAACTTGAACTGTGCCACGATTTGCTGCAGATTTTTGGCCATTTCCATCATCGCTGCGGCCGAGGCGGAGACCTCTTCAACCTGGGCCGAGACTTCCTCAGTCGAGGCCGAGACCTCTTCGACGGCTGCGCTGTTCTCTTCGCTGACACTGGCGATGCTCTCTATCGATTGGGTCAATTCGTTCGAGTTGGCGGCCATTTGTTCGGTGGCGGCGGTATTTTGCTCGATCACGGCCGAGACTGAATCAACAGCCCCGACCAGTTCGCCAGCCGCGGAACTGACCCTGGCGGCGGCCTGACCGGCAGCTTCAGCTTGTTTGTAGACCGATTCGGCGGCTTGCAGAATGTTGTTGAGTACTTCGCCGGACGAGTTGGCCCGCCCGACCCCGGCCTCCACTTCACTGGCCGATTCTTGCATGGCGCTGACGGCTTCGCTGACGGTCTTCTGAATGCCCTTGATCAGCCCGGCGATTTCCTTGGTGGCAGAGCTGGCACGTTCGGCCAGCTTGCGCACTTCGTCAGCCACCACCGCGAAACCCTTGCCTTGTTCACCGGCACGAGCCGCTTCAATCGTCGCGTTCAGTGCCAGCAGGTTGGTCTGGCTGGCGATATCTTCGATGGTTTCGACAATCGCACCGATTTCTTCAGAGCGGGTGCCCATTTCCTGGACTTTGCTGGCCGAGAGGCCGACCTTGCTGCGAATGGCCTCCATGCCAGTGATGGTTTCCTTGACAGTCTTGGCGCCTTCGCGTGAATACTTGGCGGCTTCGGCGGAATCACGGGTGACGGCTTGGGCATTGTTGGTTACCTGTTCAATCGCCTGGCTGATGCGCGATGCCACCTGCGAAGCCTTGGTGACGGCTGTGGCCTGTTCCTGGGCACCCTTGGCGACCCCGTCAATGGCACGGCTCATCTGTTCCACCGCCACGGCGGTCTTGGTAACCCCGGCGGTCTGTTCGGCGGTACCCTTGGCAACCTGCTGGATGGTGGTGGCGATCTGGTTGGTGGCCTCGCCGGATTGTTCGGAGGCGCGTGCCAGTTGGGCGGAGGCGCTGGTGACGGCATTGGCGCTCTCAGCCACCTGCCCGACGGCTTTTTGCAGCCCGGCGATCATCTTTGCGAAGGCATTCCCCAGTTCATCTTTCGGCGATTGGGGGATGATACTGGCCGTCAGATCGTTGTTTGAGATGGAAGTGGCAGCCACACCCATGCCCTGCATATAGTTGATCAACGCATCGAAGGCCTTGCTGATATCGCCAATTTCATCCTTGCGCAGGCGCACCTTGTCTTTTTCCGCTGCGCTGACATCCCGCACCAGGTCACCGACCGATATTGCACGCGCCAGGCGGGTCAGGAAACTGAGCGGGTTGGCAATGCTGGTGGTAATGATCAGGGCAAAGAACAGGGCCAATAGGATGCTGACAACAGAGACTCCGATCAATAAATTTCGCGAGGAAGCAAAGGTTAGATCCCCTTCGCTATTGATCTGTTCGGCGATCGTGACATTCACCTGGGTGAGTTTGTCGAAGGTGGCACCCAGTGCCTGACGGGCTAGCGAGGCCTCGCCGCCAGTTAACAGACTTTTGATGGCTGCATCCTGGTTGCCGGCGTCTGTGTCTGCGATAATTTTACCGATGGCCTGTTTGTAGGCGGGCCACTGCTGGTCAAAAGCAGTCATCTCGGTTTTTTCTTCCGGCGCCAGGTTGGAGGCGCGGTATAAGGCGATTTGATCTTCGACTATCTTGGTCTGGGCGGCGATGGCATCTTTGGAAGCCTGTTTTTCTGCTGGAATCAGAATGTATTTATAGACATCCCCGCGGATGGTATACAAGGCGACTTTGGCCATGCCCAGCTGTTCAATGGGCAGGGTGCGGTCCATGTATAGCGCGGTCATGCCGTTGTTGATGTTGTTCATGGCCGTGTAGCCAACCAGGGCAACGATGATGAGAAAAATCACGATCAGCCCAAAGCTGAGCAACAATTTCAAACTGGTTTTCAGGTTATTAATCATATTCATGGGTTTTTGTCTCCGATATTGGTGAATAATAAAACAGTAAATGGTAAGCCTGATAAAAACTAACTTTGGAATAGCTGCCGTTCGGGGAATTAACTTTTTTTAAGTCAGATATTAGATCTCTTTTCCCTCAAAAATTACGAACCGGTTCCAGAACCAACTCCAAGCCCGCAAACCACCTGTATTTTCTTCCCTTTCGTATTTTTTATTTCAAAAACAAAACTGTTCACATCCGGGAAAAAAGTAAATTGCAACAGTATTATTATCTCCAAAATACGGTAGTTTGGTATAAATTTGATCTAAAGCATGCGTTAATATTATGTTAATTATGGCGGAAATGGTTACGAAGTGGGATTTTCAGTCTGGGGCTGACCAATCTGTGAGCAGTGGTCTCAATCAGGTTATTAAAAATAAAATCACACTTTCCCGCAGGTTGGCGAAAGTGTGATTGATTTTCTTTTTCGTTTTCTAAAGCAAAAGGAGATCGTTCCCCAATTGCTGGCCCGGATTAAGACGTTTCATTAAGAACCGCTGCTCCGGATGAGCATGGGTGAATTGGAGCGGCGGTAATCCAGGTGTGTAATTTTTTCTTAAAGGTGATCATGCTAATTGTTCTTTGGGTTAATAGCTGGGATATTTTTTTGATGGATCTTCGGGTTTTGGTCAGTGCGGAGATGGTTTCAGCTGCAGGTGTCAGACTGAATTTAGCTCCGCGTTTTTGATTATTGGTTGCTTGCTTCGAAGCTGACCCGTTGGTTCTGTTCCGAACCGTGCGAGAGGCTGGTCACAAGGCCGCTGCTGTTGGAAGCATTGGCGCTAGTGGAGCTGTGCGGCGTGCGATCATCAGCATGGATATCATCAGGAAGCTTGTAATCAGGGTGGTGGCGATCAGTGCGGGGGTTGTCTTTTTCATGTTAATCCTTTTACAGTTTATTGGCCGATCAATTCAGCCGGTTTTTCGCCTGACAATATTTGTCGTGAGCGCAATTTTCTTTGGTTGTGAATGTAACCGAATGATAATGCAGGTAGATGACAGACAAATGAACAATACCGGGCAAATATCAAATTGTTTCTACTTTGAGAATGTCAAATTTAACGTTTTTACTCACCGATGGTTTCCCTGGATTAGTGACTCTGTCCGATTAACACCCCAAACCCCTCGACATAAAACCATCCGGAGAATTACAGCGCTGGAGTAGTCACTTTTACAGAAACGCAGTATCATTGCTAAAAGGAAAATATAAAATGAACACTCTCAATCGAAAAGATGATTTATCAGTCCCGCTGAGCGGGATTAACCTGCAGCCTATCATGCGCCTGGTCTATACCTGGATGGGGCTGGGGCTGCTGGTCACGGCGGTGGTCGCTTATATGACGGTCAACACGCCATTAATCAACCTGGCAGCCAACCCGTTCATTCTGATGGCGGCCGTCCTGGCCGAGCTGGGCCTGGTGATGGGTATCAGTTTTGGCTTCAGCCGGATTTCCTCCAGCCTGGCGACCGCCCTGTTCTTCCTGTACGCTGCCCTGAATGGATTTACGCTTTCAATGGTGCTGATGGCTTACACAAGCGCATCGGTTTTCGCAGCTTTTGTATCGAGCGCCGCATTATTCGGCGCCATGACTATCCTGGGCTATACCACCAAAGTGGATTTGACCAAAATGGGCACCTTCTTGATGATGGGTGTTTTTGGGCTGTTGATCGCGATGGTCGTTAACCTGTTCATCAACAGCGGCCCGCTGGATACGTTGATCAGCATGCTGGGTGTGCTCATTTTTACCGGTCTGACCGCCTACGATACCCAACGGATTGGCCGCATGGCAGCTCAAACTGGCATGGATGGAGAGGCAGGCGCCAAGCTGGGTATCTTCGGCGCGCTTAAACTCTACCTTGATTTCATCAATATGTTCCTCTTTATGCTGCGTCTGTTTGGCCGCCGCCGTTAAGCAGTGGCTGAAAATTCCGGCTGGGGCAGATATTCCCGGTTACTCCCAATTTGAGTAAATCCTTGACACCGGCATATTAATCATGTGTTTTGTGAATTGGAGTCATTACCTAAAACTGCCATCGACGAGCGTTCTTTCCGCTAGCCGGCCTGTTCGCTGGCAGGGAAATGAGGGGTCCAGGGTGGAATAGGGGCTGCGGCCCTATTCCACCCTGGTTACGAACTTCTCCCTCTCCCGCCTGGCCAAATTTTGGCACCATTAATCGGATTTCTTGGCGGGAGAGGGCCGGGGTGAGGGCATTATTTATAATGAGTAACCCCACCCGCTGGAAAACCCAACGATATCGATTCGTCCAGACGCCCAAAATTTGCTTCGATAAAACCAAAGAATTACTGTGGCATGAAGGTAGAAACACATGAAACCGCAAATAAAATTAGCCACAACCCTGACACCGGATGGCGGCGAGATGAGGCTTTACCAGCATGACCGTGATTACTCGATCACGATCAATGGCCTGGAATTAATGAACAGCCGCCAGCATGAGTCAGAACAGGCCCTGGCGCGCCTGGGTTGCGCGCACCTGGTTGGGAAACCGGCAGCCTGCGTTCTGGTCGGCGGGCTGGGCATGGGCTACACCCTGCGCCAGGTTCTGGATCTGCTGGCGGCTGACGCGCAGGTGATTGTCAGTGAACTGCTGCCAGAGGTGGCCAGTTGGAATCGAGATTTCCTGCAAGAGTTGAACGGCCAGCCCCTGGCGGATAGTCGTACCGAGCTGGTCACCGGCGATATCTTCGAGCTGATCTCGCAGTCCAACGACAGATTCGATGCGATTCTGTTGGATGTCGATAATGGCCCGAGTGCCATGACTGATTCCGGCAACCAGCGCTTGTACAGCCCGGCCGGAATTCTGGCTTGCCGGCGCGCGCTGCACAGTCCAGCCAGCCTGGCGATCTGGTCGCCTATGAACCCGGACCGCCCGACGATCCCGACGAGGATATGGACGACGGCTGAAGCCGCCTACCGCAATTCCAGTCCGCCGAGTGCGCCTTCGGCCCGCCAGTCCTCCAGCAGTTTGACGAAGGCGATCGGACCCAGCCCATAGGCGCCATTGCGCGCAGCCAGCGCAGAAGGCTTGCCCCCGTTGTTGTAGTATCCCGGCGTACACATTGCCTGGAAGTTCTGCC
>CAZLJB010000257.1:0-5367 GCA_964559195.1 uncultured Anaerolinea sp.
GTGTTTAGACCTTAAGGCGGTGACGAAAACATTGGTATCAACGACAATCTGAATTGCGCTCATTATAGTATTGTATGCAATACCAAACCTTGTTTCAATCCCCGTATTTCTGCTCTTTTCGGTTTATTGCGCAAGATGCAAGCCAACGGTATGCGTTACCGCCCAAAAAGACCCATTTTAATAGAGTGAAGATGGGCCCTCGCAAAGCCGATTGAGCCTGTCCTCTGCCGTTGAAAACCGCGCCAAGTCGCTTCGTCGTCTTTGATAAATTTCACGAATGTGACGAAGCCAATTGTCGATCAACCCATGCGATTGACTTTCCAAAGCGGCTTTAACGCCACCACAACCATAATGACCACAAACAATGATATGTCTGACTTTTAGTATTTCTACAGCATATTGCAGTGCGGAGAGACAATTCATGTCAGTATGAATTACAAGGTTGGCGACGTTGCGATCAACAAAGAGTTCTCCGGGTAGCAGGCCGATGATTTCATTTGCTGGAACTCGACTATCTGAGCAACCGATCCAGAGAAACTCGGGGTTTTGCTGTTGGGTAAGCTTGGAGAAAAACGATGGGTTGTTTTGAGATTATATCTGATAGGTTTTGAGAGTACCATCATTTTAATATACTAGCCGCCAAGTAAAAACTTTCGATTACGACTGGCGAACACTATATTAAGGAGAAAACGGACTATGGAAATAAATTATAAGGAAACTAGTAACGATCTCTTGACCCGCATCCGTATCCACGAAACCTACGGATCGCGAAACATTGACCAGTGGAACACGGAGGTGCTCAAGCCCACCGCCAGTACCAAAATACTCGACGTGGGCTGTGGAGCGGGCAAGCAGTGCTTTCTATTCAGCGACTACACCGATCATAAGGCAGAAATTACCGGTACCGACTTTTCCGAGGAATTGCTCGCCAAGGCAAACGAAAAATTGGCATCGCGCGGCGATAAGAACATCAATTTTCGCTGGATGGATTTCAACAAACGTTTCCCTTACGCGGATAACACATTCGACCTACTCTCGAGCGCTTTTGCCATATACTACGCTGCCAACCTGGACTTTACGTTTGGTGAGGCCCACCGTGTGCTAAAGCCTGGTGGACACTTGTTCGTGACCGGTCCCCTGCCCGAGAACAAGCAGATGTTCTACGAAATCATCAAGGAAGCCACAAGCAAGCCCATACCACCCATGCCCGGGTCCAGCCGTTTCAAAGGCGAGATCTACCAGACCATTGAGCGTAAGTTCGCAAAAACCGAGCTGTTGCGCTTCGAAAACCCGATTACCTTCCCAGCCGTGGATCCGTTCATTGAGTACGTGCGCGCCTCGCTAAGTGAAGATCGTCGGTTGTGGACATCCATGTTCAATGGCAAGGAAGAATATGAAGCCTTGATCGGCTCGATCCGCGACGTGGCAACAAATTGGCTAAATCGAGACGGCAAACTGGTCATGACCAAGGTTGTAGGCGGGATCCTCGCCACAAAGTAAGGGTACAAGCAGGGCGCGCGGCAGTTATAGTTGATGCTGCGTGCCCTGCGCAAAGAACTTCTTCGGTACGAACCCAGACAATGTCAAACTGGGCCAAAAGACGAAGGCCTCGATTGATGTCTGATCAATAAAAACACAGGTATGATGTGCATGTAAAAGATTTTTTCAAAGGAAGAACAGCGGTCATTGCCAGTAAACATAAAAAAGAACAGGTTATTGCCCAATTGCTTAAAGAGCACCTCGGCCTAAAAATCATCATCCCTGAAAATATTGACACAGATCAATTTGGAACATTCACTAGAGATATCCCCAGAAATGGAACGCAATATGAAACTGCCAGAGCCAAGGCGCTTGAAGGAATAAGACTAACAAGAGTTGAGATAGGTATTGGCAGTGAAGGGGCCTTTGGTCCTCACCCAGCTTTTCCTTTTGTTCCTGCGAATATCGAGATAGTGGTTCTTATCGACACGAAACGCGACCTTGAAATTGTCGGCGAAAGTATCTCGCTAGAAACAAATTTTGATCATGCCCATATCAGCAGTCTTGAAGAAGCAAAAGCCTTTGCGAAACGAATCTGCTTTCCTTCTCATGGGCTTGTTATTCGGGCCCATCCAAATAGCACTGTAGACATGGTTAAAGGAGTTACCACCATGGATCAGTTAGAGAAAGAGGTGGAAAAATTTCTCAAACTGCCATCACAAAAAAAAGCATTCCTGGAAACAGATATGCGGGCACATGTTAACCCAACTAGGATGGAAAATATCCGTTTGGCAACTGAAGATTTAGTGAAAAACTCTTTGCGAAGTTGTCTTAAATGTGGTATGCCTGGATTTCGTATTACTGAGAAAAAACCAGGCCTGCCCTGTGAACTCTGTGGATTGAAAACGGATAATGTTTTAGCTGATGTTTATACCTGTCATAAATGTGGCTTTACAAAAGAGGAACTCTATCCAGCTGGAATAAGAGTAGCATATTCAGGAAATTGTGGCTACTGTAACCCATAAATAGCTTAGATAACCAACTCATTGACTAAAGGAATGTGACCTATGAAAACTCCAATTACAGTCGCTTTTGGCGACGGCATCGGACCGGAAATTATGGAAGCGACGCTGGCGATTTTAGCTGCGGGGGGCGCGCAAATCGAACCGGAAAAAATCGAAATCGGCGAAAGTGTCTATCGGCGCGGATTCACCTCGGGCATCGAGCCAAACGCGTGGGATTCGTTGCGCCGCACCAAAGTTTTTTTGAAGGCGCCGATCACAACGCCCCAAGGGAGCGGATATAAAAGTTTGAATGTCACGATTCGCAAGACCCTAGGCTTATATGCAAATGTGCGTCCGTGCGTGGCATACGCACCCTTTGTGCACACGCGCCATCCGGACATGGATGTGGTCATCATACGCGAGAACGAGGAAGATTTATACGCGGGCATTGAACATCGACAGACGGATCAGGTAATGCAATGTTTGAAACTTATTACGCGCCCCGGCTGTGAAAAAATCGTTCGGTATGCCTTTGAATATGCACTCTTGCACAATCGGCACAAGGTGACGTGCATGACCAAAGACAATATCATGAAACTCACCGACGGTTTATTCCATCGCGTGTTCAATGAAATCGCCGCTGAATATCCCGACATGCAGACCGAGCATTTGATTGTAGACATTGGCGCAGCGCGTCTCGCTGATACGCCCGAACGCTTTGACGTGATTGTGATGCCGAATTTATATGGTGATATTCTTTCGGATATTGCCGCACAAATCGCGGGGTCAGTGGGGCTCGCACCATCGGCAAACCTGGGCGAACATGTGGCGATGTTCGAAGCAATTCATGGTTCCGCGCCTGATATTGCCGGACAGGGTATTGCGAATCCATCAGGCTTGTTGCTTGCAGCCGTGATGATGTTGGTGCATATTGGTCAGTCCGAAGCAGCAGCGCGCGTACATAATGCGTGGCTTACGATGATTGAGGAGGGTCAGCACACGTTTGATATTTACACAGATGGGGTAAGTCAAGCGCGTTTGACAAGCCACGAATTTACACAAGCGGTGATCGAACGTTTGGGGCAACTGCCCCAAAGATTGCGTACGGTGAGTTATACCGGGTCTCAGGAGCCATCGATAACCAAGCCCGTACAAAAAGTTTCGTTACACGCGCCTGCGAAAAAAGACCTGGTCGGCGTGGATGTCTTTTTGCATTGGATCAGCGGCACGCCGAATGATTTGGGCGCACAATTGTCGGCATTGAACGGCGATGGTTTGCAACTGACCATGATTACGAATCGTGGCGTCAAGGTTTTTCCGAACGGGTTTCCAGAGACTTTTTGCACCGACCATTGGCGATGTCGGTTTATGGCGACCGAGAAGACAATCAAGCACGCCCAGATCATCGGTTTAATGCAAAAATTGGAGCAGGCGCAATTCGATTTCATCAAGTCGGAGAACTTGTGCAACTTTGATGGCGAGCCAGGTTATGCATTAGGGCAAGGACAGTGAGATGACAAACGCCACAATGCGCGCACAGGGGGCTGTGGATTGTGCGGCACGCTTCACGTCAAGCTTTTCGGTCACACGTGGCTTCGAGTTTATTCTGCTCCCAGCGAGAATCCACACCCGCCTGCGTCGATGAACGCGAAAGTATCAACTTCTCAGGTGCTGAATACGTAGAGTATATTAGAGTTGTTCCCGAATAGGATTAGGTGAGCAAGAAATCCCACAAACCAGCACAGAATGCAATGACGTCATCGTCCATGTCATCCCTATGGTTGCGAAAATTATGAACCAGAATATTGAAACATTTTAAGCCAGCGACGGCATTTTCAACAAAGATACGCCTACTGCTCAGTTCCTTATTTTCAGCTTTTTGTTCAGGAGTAAGCGTTGTTTCTGGATTTTTTCTTGCTTTTGCGTGGTTTTTTGTGAGGTATTTCAAAACGTTCGCCTACAAAATCGGTACAAATTCCTTGATAGCCGGAGTCCAATAGTGCACGGATCCTTTCTAATCACCGAAGTTCTGTTGAGCATTCTGCTTTGAGCATAGTGTAATCTTGGCAATGACCCGAAAAAGTACAACGAAAAAGTACAACGGAGAAACAAAATCCACTTGCTCACCTTAGCGATAACCGTGTTCTTTATGGTGTGATCCTTTTTTTACTGCTGTACAGTTCTTCATGTTTTTCATTGTCAGTGGCACGACGATCAGGGCCTTCGGTGGCATCTATCAACAAAGTCTCGATGTTTTGGCAGGCTGCGCGAAATTCTTCTACGGTTTCAAACTTTCTATGAGGAAAAACTTTTAAACTTACCAGCGCTTTGCTTAACACTGGGTATAAAAAATAAAGATTTTCGCAAGCTTTGGAACGAGCTTTGCTTATTACGGAACAACTCTATTAATCAAAGACGGGGCAGCGATTTTTCACGGTTTTCTACGTAGAAGGAAAAGCTTGACAGATATTCACAGTTTTTTTATTTTTCTTTCTTTATCTGCTCTCATTTTGATCGAGCAATAGGCATTTTCCGAAAAGTTTAAAAAAAACCACGCAAATCCATTTAATCAGATCTTATCTGTGTTCCATTTTCGCGAAACGTAAAGAGCCTGAGCGGTAACTATAAAACCTTTACTTTCAAAAACTCATTTGAATCATCGGGGTATCTTCAGAATGCTCTCACATAAAGCGAATCATTTAATTAGGTTGTAAAGGAATGGTCGCAAAATGTTCTACGATTGGAAATGGGTCATAAAAATGATGCAGTAATCTTTTCCAGTCTTGATATTCTGGCGACTGTCGAAAACCTATAGTGTGCGCCTCCAGGGTTTCCCACTGGACTAATAAAATATACCGATAAGGGGTCTCAATACATTTCTGTA
>CAZLJB010000258.1:0-5357 GCA_964559195.1 uncultured Anaerolinea sp.
TCAACATTACGAATGGCGAGCCTGGCAGTTATACCCGCCGCTACCTGGTTCCAAAGCTATCCTCCGTCACTGGCTATACGCATGCTATTTTCGGGCAAGCTGGTCTCGAAGCTTCCCTGGATCCATATTTGCGTGGTCTGCAAGGCAACCCTGCCCTGCTAATTTGGTGGGATCATATTTTGTATGGCCAGCCACCCACCGGTCTAAATTTTCGCTTGAGTTTGGATCTGGACATTCAAAAACAGGCCGACGAAATGCTCGGCGACCATACCGGAGCCGTAGTCCTCGCCAATGCGAAAACCGGGGAAATTCTGGCCATGGCATCCCATCCAACCTTCGATGCCAACCAGATGGATCTGATCGGCGAGAACCTGCCTTTTCTACCAAATGCCCCGCTGTTAAATCGGGCCACCCAGGGCTTATATTTGCTAGCCCCGGCCCTCAAACCATTCGCCATTGCTGCTTATGGCACATCAACGCCTGGTTCCGAAGACCTGATTAATCTATTCAACTTGCTGGGTTTTTACAAAACGCCACAAATCAACCTGCCGGCCGCAGCTGCTCTCCCAAAAAATACCGTCACCGATATGATGATTAGCCCCGTCCAAATGCTTTCAGCCTCATCGGCCTTGAGCAACCTGGGTATTTGCCCGGGATTACAAATCGCCAGCGCGGTTGAAACACCTGCCCAGGGCTGGGTTGTATTACCCGAACCAGACAACCCACTTCAATGCCTGCCAGTTGATGGCGCCAAACAAATGGCAGAATCGCTCAGCGAAAACGGAAAACCATTCTGGGAATATAATGGCACCAATCCCGACAAAACCCAGCCACTGACCTGGTACATGGCCGGGACACTTCCCAATTGGTCTGGTTCACCACTGGCAGTGGTCGTTGTACTGGAGGAAAACGCCCCGGCCCTTGCCAGAAATATTGGCAACGCTGTCCTTCAAAAATCTATTCAACCATAAAAAAACCAGGCATATTGCCTGGTTTTTTTATGGTTGAATATTACTTGCAGATTACTTGGCGTTATAACCGGGGCCTTTTTTATAGTAAGCCCCGTTGCTCGGGATGTCGAGAGTTAAATCAACTGATTCGCCCTTTGTTAGTTGTTTGGCGGTCTCCAGGACAACAGCATTTCCCTGATGATCGGTACCGGTGTAATGCCCGCTCAACCCAAGACGATTGATAAACTCACCCCCCTTGGCGGTATAAGCAGCAGGCACTTCATCTTCTGGGAAAATCGCAGAATAAGGACACTCGGGGACACATGCGCCACAATCGATGCAAGTATCAGGATCGATATAAAAAAGCGGCCACTGTTCCTGAGGCTTTCCCGGGGTAATGCACTCCACGGGGCAAACTTCCACACACCCGCTATCGCGCAAACACAGGCTGGTAATAATATGAGTCATAAAGCTTCCTCCTGATTTAAGATTGATGAACACGTTCATTATAGCGATATTTTTACTTCAGTGCAAATAGTTCTCAAAAATAGTGTGCGGTTCAGTTTTTCGGAGATCATATAAATCAGCATACTGTTCTTGTTTTTCAGTTGTGACTTGCCATCAACCTGGCTTCTCCCGCCATTACTCATTGGTATTCAGTTAATTTTCAGCGGGCGGAGAATGGATTAATCCGGGATTGAAAGAAGCTCCTTGTCATCCGATAGCCGCATGAACAATTAAAAAATCGGCAATAATGCTTTCACAAACCCTGGCTCGCCTTGAGGTTATGTATAATCAGGACAGACTAGAATTAACAAGGAGTAACTTCATGACAATACCGGCACGCGTTGCCCAGCCAAATTCTAAAATGTGTTTCATTTGCGGTCTTGAAAACCCTATCGGTTTAAAGCTTCGCATATACCAAACAGAACCCGGTCTAATCGAAACCAGTTACTGCGCTCCGGAACATTTTCAGGGATACCCGGGTGTCTTGCACGGCGGCATCGTCGCCACCATCCTGGACGAAATCAGCGGGCGGGCCAACATGGGCGACCCATCCGCCCCTCGCTTCATGTTTACGGCCAGGTTGGAAGTGAAATACCGTAAAAATGTACCGATTGGGAAGTTGTTGAAAATCATTGGCAAGGCCGGAAAATCCAAGGGCAAAACGGCCGAAGGTTGGGCCGGTATTTATGATGAAAAGGGCAGCCTGCTGGCAGAAGCTAACACCCTGTTGATTAACGTTCCCCTGGAAATGCTTGGAAATGCCAACCTTGAACAATTGGGGTGGAAAGTTTACCCGGAATAAAACTGCCGGGCATTAGCCTGCCATGCCAAGCCCACCTCATTATTCAAAACCCGGCCAATCACCGACCGATGAACTTAAATTCCACCTGGAATAGATGAAATTCCATAATTGATGCACTTCCCGCAGCGCTTAAATCGACTCCCATCCTGTATAATAAAGATTGTCTGACACATTTTGACTTCCCAAACCAGGCCGACACCATCACAACGCCGATCAGAAAAATTAAAACTTGTTTCAGACCAATATGCAACACGCTACAATTTTCTGTGGAGACATTATGATCACAAACTATACTCGCCCAACAAACATCGCTGAAGCCCTGGAACTACTTGAACAACCTGACACTCACCCGATGGGTGGCGGAACCTGGTTGAATCAATCCCATGATGGTAAGTTTTCAGTCGTGGATCTGCAAGCCCTGGGGCTCAATAAAATTCGCAAAAATGGCAATAACCTGGATATTGATGCCTGTGTCAGCCTGCAGCAAATACTAGAATCAAGCGAATGCCCGGAAGGTCTCCAGCATGCCATTCGTCTGGATGCCGGTCTGAATATCCGCAACGCGGCAACCATCGCTGGCAGGTTGGTAACCAGCGATGGACGTTCGGCTTTCACAACCGTGCTGCTGGCTCTCGATGCAAAAGTTACCATCAACACCCAAGGTTCTGAGCAAACCAGCGGACTGGGCGAATACCTGCCATTGCGCCCACGCGGGTTAATCACAACCATCAGCATCCCGCTGAACGTCCGGCTGGCCTTCGAAACAGTGGGCCGATCGCCGCTCGACAAGCCAATCGTTTGCGCTGCTCTTACGCAATGGGCCAGCGGACGAACCCGCCTGGCACTTGGTGGGACTCGCAATGGCCCCTTCCTGGCCATGGACGGCACCGAGGCGGATGGGATTGAAGCAGCCGCACGCAATACCTTCCACGAAGCGGCGGATGAATGGGCTTCCAGTGAATATCGCTCAGATGTGGCCGCCACCCTGGCCAAACGCTGCCTGGAAGCCGTCAGCAAATAACCAGAATTTGGCCATAACGGCAATACCCGTGGTATGCCGTCGCAACAATCATTATTGGGAGTATCCATGTCATTTACTTTGGTCGAAACCCGCACCATTCCTGAGATTAACACTACCGGTAAAATTTTTATTCACGACCAGACCGGCGCCCGCTTGCTGTCTTTAACCAACAACGATGAAAATAAATGTTTTGGGATCAACTTCCGCACCCCGGCCTCAGACTCCAGCGGTGTGGCGCATATCATGGAACATTCCGTGCTGTGCGGCTCGCGAAAATACCCGGTCAAGGAACCGTTTGTCGAAATATTAAAAGGTTCACTGCAAACCTTCGTGAACGCCTTTACTTACCCCGATAAAACTTGTTACCCTTGCGCCAGCCAAAACCTGAAAGATTTTTACAACTTGATTGATATATATCTTGATGCTGTGCTTTACCCACTCATCCCGGAGCACACCTTATACCAGGAAGGCTGGCACTACGAAATCGATTCACCGGATGCGCCACTGACTTATAAGGGTGTCGTTTTTAACGAAATGAAGGGTGCCTATTCATCTCCGGATGATATTCTCGGGGAAAATTCGCGCGCTTCCCTCTTTCCGGACAATACCTATGGTCTCAATTCGGGCGGCGATCCATTGGCCATCCCTGATCTAACCTATGCCGCCTTCAAATCCTTCCATGAAACCTATTATCACCCGTCCAATGCCTATATCTATTTTTATGGGGACGATCCTGAGCAGGAACGCTTAGCAATTTTGGAAACCTGGTTAAAGGATTTTGATAAAAAAGAAGTCAACTCCCAAATTCCAATTCAGGCCCGCTTCTCAGCTCCCAAAAAATTAAGCCTGCCCTATGACTCAGGGGATTCAGCCAGTGCCAGGGCCCATCTAACCATGAACTGGCTGATGGCCGAAGCCACCGAAATCCAAAAAAACCTCGAACTTTCCCTTCTTGGGCATATTCTTCTGGCAACACCCGCCTCACCTCTCAAACGAGCTCTGATCGAATCCGGGCTTGGCGAGGATGTCACGGGTGGGTTTGAAGAACAACTGCGCCAGACTATGTTTACCGCCGGATTGAAAGGTATCCAACCTGAAAACCTGGAAAAAGTGGAAAAGCTGATCCTGGACACTCTCGTAAAACTTTCCAGCGAAGGCATCGACCCGCAAACCATTTTAGCGAGCTTGAATACTGTAGAATTTCATCTCCGCGAACAAAATACCGGGCGCTTTCCACGTGGTTTGTCTCTGATGCTGGGCGCGCTTACCACCTGGCTTTATGGTGGCAATCCCTTCGATGCAATTGCCTTCGAAGCACCCCTTAAAACACTCAAAGAAAAGGCTGCCACCAGCCACTTCTTCGAATCTCTGATCGACGAACACCTTCTTAAAAACCAGCACCGCACCACGGTTATATTGACACCTGATCCAAAGGAAGGAAAACGCCGTGAAACCATCGAAATAGAACGCCTGGCAACTGTAAAAGCTGGCATGTCAGACGAAGAAGTGAAGCGTGTGATTGCCGGTGCAGCCGAATTAAAAGTGCGACAGGAAACCCCCGATACAGCCGAAGCGCTGGCAACCATCCCCAACCTATCGCTGGCAGATATTGACCGGAATATCAAGACCCTGCCCGGCCAAAATCTCAAAATTGGCGAAACCTCGGTCCATTTCCATGATCTATTCACAAATGGCATCCTCTATTTCGATTTGGGTTTTGACCTGCATGTCCTGCCCCAGGAGCTGCTGCCTTATGCCGGCCTTTTAGGACGGCTGCTGCTTGAGATGGGCACCAATAAAGACGATTTTGTCAAACTCACCCAGCGGATTGGCCGCGATACCGGCGGCATTCGCTCAACTACTTTGAATTCAACCCTTCGCGGATCCGGACCATCAGCCGCCTGGTTCTTCCTGCGCGGTAAGGGCCTCATATCTCAATCTTCTGCCTTGCTGGAAATCTTAAAAGACATTCTTTTGGGCGCTCGTCTCGATCAACCAGAGCGCTTCAAGCAAATTGTTTTGGAACGCAAGGCTGGGCTGGAAGCCGGACTGGTACCGGGTGGCTCGGGTGTGGTCA
>CAZLJB010000259.1:0-5332 GCA_964559195.1 uncultured Anaerolinea sp.
TGAAACCGTCATCCAACTGCCAGCGGCCCGATTCAGGCGCGCCAGTTCGCTGTCCTGAGAAAAACGTGTAAAACGACGCTCAGATTGTTCAATATAATCACGCGCCAGTTCAAAACCAACCTGGGCTTGCGAGCCTTCGGCTGCCAGCAAAATCTCGGAATTCATGGCGCGAAAATTAAGATATTCCATCAGAAACCTCCGCTGCGCAAGGCAAGCGTGCAATATTGGTAGCCTTCGTTAGGCCACCTGATCTATTACGGTTGGTATTTACTCACCAGGATTGTTCCCATGCATGAGAAAAATCCACAAAAGAGCAGGACGATTTTTTTGGGTGAGATGTAAATCAAAAATAATTTCCCTGACATCAATCCACCAGGTAAAACGTTTGGAATATTATTCAGGTTAAGTGAAAAAACCGGGTGAATTTTTACGCTTTGGGGCTGTCCGGGATCCAGACATCAAACTGGGTGCCTTTTTCCAGTTCACTGTGCACCTTGATCGTGCCGCCATGTTTTTCCAGGATGGAGCGGACAATAAATAAACCGATTCCGGTGCCTGGAATTTCATCGTGAATGGCATTTGTGCCCCTGAAAAAACGATTGAACAACAGGGGCAAATCCTCGCTTGGAATACCGATACCCGAATCCTTGAAAGTAATCTCGACCCCCTCCAACTGACGTTCCATTGTCACATCAATTTTGCCGCCGGAAGGTGTAAATTTGATGGAGTTTCCCAGCAGGTTCACAAAGACCTGGGTCAGGGCACTACCGTCTGCGTTAATATGAAAGGCTGTTTCATCCAGATCATCCAGCAGAGAAAGTGACAGAGTAATGCTTTTTTCACGAGCGATTTGTTCAAATTGGCGGATCGATTGTTTAAGGGTTTCAGAAACATCGATGAAACGGTAGTGCATCTGCGTCTGGTTGCTTTCCAGGCGCCCTGCACTTAACAAATCTTCCACCAGCGTCCGTTCCCTGTTCAACTCGGTCTTTAAAACATTCCAATACTCATCATATTCTTCTGTAGTAATGTCACCATCCAGCAAATTCACCATCAAGAGCATGGTGGCAATCGGAGTTCGTAATTCATGCGTGGCACGATTGATGAAATCTGATTTCATTTGGTCCAGGCGGGCCCGGTCGCTGATATCGCGCACAATGGCTGTCACCTCATCCGGGCCGCTATCTTTAAACCTTGCCTCAAAAACATGCGAAGAATCCCCTATCTTGAGGGTATATTCCATGGTCTGGATTTCCCTGGTATAGAGGGTTTTATCAATACAGGCCAGGGCATCTTCCACCATCGAATCTGGAATAATTGCGCTCAGCATGGTACCTTTGACCTGGTCTTCTGCAAGATTTAGCATTTCGGTTGAACCAGCCGTATAGTCAAGCAGGATACCATCACGCCGGATACGGAAGATGGAATCCGGTACAGCGCTCAACAGAGCTGAGTTTCGGCTTTCGCTCTGGCGCAGGTCTCTTTCCATCGCCAGCACCCGCTCAGCGTTTTGCACGCGCGCCAGCAGCTCGGCCGGTTCCATTGGCTTGGAGATAAAGTCATCGGCCCCCGCAGACAAGCCTTGCAGCATATCTTCCTTGCTGCTGCGGGCAGTTACCAGAATGATATAAATGTATCCGAGCGAAGAGAAGGAACGAACCTGGCGGCAAAGGTCAATCCCTGTAACATTTGGCATGTTCCAATCAGAAACGACAATCTTGATTTCGCCCTGGCGCAAAATATCCAACGCATCCTGGCCATTCTCAGCAAGAATAACTTCATAGTTATCGTTTTGCAGGATTTTCTTTGCCACTGCCAGGGCAATATCATCATCATCCACAACCAATATTTTCATCAAACGCCTCTAGCCCAGATCTGTTTCAGTCACTTACCGTACGTGGCATAAACTGCTTCTCAAATAATTTCAGGCATGCTTCAAGCTGAACTCATTTACGTTCGAATATCCCATCACCTGCAAAATTGCGGTGGTTTTCCATATTAATTATTATAACGGGCATTCAATAAAAAAAAACTTTGCCAACGCGCTGGGCTGCCTTTTAGAAATATTCAGATGGGTCTGAAAATTCAACAACAACCCGGAACCTGACCCGGATGCTCCCGGAACAATAAACAAACAAAGGTATCCGCTGAAAACCGGGCGCGCAAAAATATGCCAAAAAATGCGTTGGTATCAATATTATTTTAGCATGAGTCATTCATTCAATCGTGACTGCTGAATTATTGAAAACTAATTGCAAGGCTGGCAACCTGCATTCATAGTAATTTTAGTCCTCCAGAAAAGTATTTTCTGCCAATGTCGTGCAAGCTGTTCTTTGGCAATCAGCCTGACGGGAAGATCCCCGTACAATGGGTCTGGAGTGATTTTTTCTGGACAGGCTTATGATTGCTAAATATCCCGCAAAAGATATTAATCAAATTCAGTTTGCCGCGCAAAGTGGTTTTTGGTCGCCCGCCTTGTCTTCCGCTTGCCGGAAATTTACCCCTGCTTCACGAAGAACATTAATTGATTTGCTTTGTTTTTGGGTTTTCGGCTGTCAAGAGCAGTTGTTCTAACCTGAAGTCGGAACTTATCTTTTTACTGCGCGTAACTAAATTCCTGCCATTAACGGACGGTGAGGGGGTAACGTTGTAAATACTTGCTGGAGGTGATGCGGCAGCTGATAGCTTAAATAATTTACCCAGCACAGCGGTATAATTAACCATATTCGAGGAGAATTTGATGCGTATCGACTGGCATAAATACATTGCAGTTAATTATGATGTTCACCACGGCGAGCCATGTATTAATGGCACACGTATCCCTATTTCAATAATCGTGGGAAGTGTTGCCGACGGAATGACCTTTGACGAAATTTTGGATGCATATCCACAATTGAAAAAAGAATCTATTCAAGCGGCATTAGCGTATGCGGCGGATATTGTCCGCCTTGATGTTTTGCTTCCACTGATGGGATAAAGCATGTCCCTTAAAATCACAGTGGATGAAGATCTGCCACATCAGGCTGTGAAGCTTTTGCGTGAAAAAGGCTATGATGCCGCAAGCGTGATTGAACAAGGAAAGGGTGGATGGAAAGATCCGCAATTGTGGATAGCTGTTCAAAGTGCAGAAAGATTTCTTGTTACTGCGGATAAAGGGTTTGGCGATATTCGCGTTTACCCGCCCGGAAAACACTTTGGCGTTTTGCTGCTGAGACCTGACGAAGATGGAATTCGGCCAGTGATCGAATTATTGCAACAAGTTTTGAATTCCTATAAATTGGAGGACCTCGGTGGAACCGTCACGGTAGCAACGCCTCGAGGAATACGAATGAGGAGAGAAGAAAGCTAACAGGCCAACACGGTGCGCAGTCCGCATGTCAAGATTATCCTGACGGGAAGATCCCCGTAAAATGGGTCTGGAAAGAATTTCCCTGGACAGCTCAAGGATAAAGGCTGGCGAAGGGTCACAAAAGCGCATCTCATTCCGGCAAATTTGCCGGAATGAGATGCGCTTTTAGAGGGAACTGCCAGGGCAGACGCGCCGGTCTTCAGGCCCGGATCATGGTCAGGAGCATTTTAAATTGGACCCGGGCATGGATGGCATGTGGCTGCCCGGCCGGCAGGATGATAGCCTGCCCGGTTTTTAGATCAAAAGGCTGCCCGGCAATTCGAATTTCAGCATCACCCTCCAGAATTTCGACAAGCGCATCAAATGGAGCGGTATGTTCACTGAGTTCCTGGCCGGCATCGAAGGCAAACAAGGTCACATTGCCGGCTTCGGCACGGGTAATCTGGCGGCTAACAACAGAACCCTCCTGGTAGGAGACCATCTGGGTCAGTTCAAGAATTTCTGCTTTTGGAGCGGTTGACATGTGTTTTCCTTTTATAAATGTTGCTGGTAGAGTAAATAGATTTTGGTCAGACCTGGATTACGCCTAATTTTTTACCGACGGCTTTGAAAGCCTCCAGACCCAACTCAAGATCAGCGATGGAATGAGCCGCCGAGATCATGACCCGAATACGGGCTTTGCCCTGCGGAACGGTTGGAAAACCCAGGGCCATCGCAAAGACCCCGGCTTCAAACAATTCGCGGCTGAACTGCTGGGCCAGCGGGGCTTCACCAAGCATGACCGGCGTGATGGGTGTCTGACTGGCCCCTGTGTTAAATCCAAGGTTTTGCATCCCGTCTTTGAAATACTTTGCATTGCTCCAGAGCCGGTCAACCAGCTGGGTCGAATCTTCCAGAATGTCAATCGCGGCCAGGCAGGCTGCCGCATCCGGCACGGTGACGGCCGAAGAGAAAAGAAAAGGCCGGGCACGCTGGCGCAGCCATTCGATAATGACCGCATTTCCGGCCACTACACCGCCCACCACCCCAAACGCCTTGGACATGGTGCCAACCTCCACATCCACTTTGCCATGCAGCCCAAAATGATCCACAATCCCGCGCCCGCCTTTGCCCAGAACGCCTTCGCCATGCGCGTCATCCACCATCAATAGAATTTCATATTTTTTGGCGACATTGTAAATATCCGGCAGCGAGGCGATATCACCGTCCATGCTAAAAACCCCGTCCGTCACGATCAACGCCCGCCGGAACTGGTTCAAATTAGCCTGGATCTGCTCTTCCAGTGAAGCCGGGTCATTATGTTCATACGCCACAATTCTGGCACCTGAAAGACGGCAGCCATCGATGATACTGGCATGGTTCAAGCGATCCGAAAAAATCAGGTCTTCCTTGCCAACCAGCGCTGGAATGGTGGCCAGGTTGGCGGCAAACCCACTCTGAAATGTAATGGCCGCTTCAACACCCTTAAAATCCGCCAGGCGTTTTTCCAGCTCGACATGCAAACTCATGGTACCGGCAATGGTACGCACCGCTGCCGGGCCAATCCCGAATGTATCGGTGGCGCGTTTGGCAGCCGCCACGATATCGGGGTGATTGGCCAATCCGAGGTAATTATTGGAACAGAAGTTGAGCACTCTTTTACCATCCACCTGCAGCCAGGCCCCTTGCGGTGATTCAATCGTGCGAATACGATTATAAAGACCGGCCTGCTTAAGGCTGTCGAGCTCCTGGGTAATCCAACCAGTTTTTGACATAACCATCTCCTGACAAATAAATTTAAAATCTAAAGCATTATTTTTCAATACGCCAATAAGCGCTACCGATATTTCCTTTGTTCTGAGAGTACAACCTAATCTATCGCCTGACTTTCAAAAATAGGTTGGCTTGTATCGCTAATCTGGCCAAAGAGATCAATTAATTGGAGGACGGCTGCGCTGCCAGGTCTCCAGGCTGGCCCTCCGCCAGGATGCCCAGTTCAGCCAG
>CAZLJB010000260.1:0-5327 GCA_964559195.1 uncultured Anaerolinea sp.
ATAGCTTCAGGTGACTGGAGTTCAGACGTGTGCTCTTCCGATCTGCTTGATGCGCCCGATCACTTCGTCGTCCACTGCTACAACTGGGGCCTGTGAACAGGCTCCCACACAGCGACAGATCTCCAGCGTCAGGTTGCCATCCGCGGTGGTCTTGCCAATTTCGGTGCCGGTCAATTGTTTGGCTTTTTCCATCAACTGTGGTATCCCGCCGACATAACAGGCGGTGCCCATGCAGAACTTCATGGTATGTTTGCCGCGTGGCTCGGTCGTAAAGAAGGAATAAAACGTTACCACTCCGTGCACGGCACCGACCGGTACGCGTAATTTCCTGGCGATATAGGCCTGCATGGGCGCTGAAATATAACCGACCTTGCCCTGGGTTTCATTTAGAACAACCATCATCGCGCCGGGACGACCCAGGTTTTCAGCAATGATCTGGTCAATGATTGCGCGCTTGTTTTCACACAATCCCTGTACTTCTGTTGTTAGTGTGCTTGTTTCCATTATTCAATAAGCTCCGCTTATATTAAATTAGCCTGTCGAACTAATTGTGAAATTATTCACAATCTTAAAATAAGTTTACCCTGCCTTTGAGAGCGCGTCAACTAACAAATGTCATATTGTGGCACGCGGGTTGTCCATTATCGGACGTGCATTTGGCGACCATTTTGTCCGGTCAGTGCCATCCGGATTTCGGCCAGGCTGGGGGCAGCCAGGCTGAATTCGGTGCTGCCCAGAAAACCATCCAGCAGGTGCACGTCACCGCTTTGCAGCAGGGGGTAACCGTTTAATTGAGGGAATTTTTGGAGGGCGTTTTGTGGAGTGGTGTGACGTGAGATTTCCAGGGCTGGGAAGCCGGGTGGTACCAGGCCGAGGATTTCGATCAGCCCATTCGCTTTGCGATCCACATGGGCCGGGATGGCCAGCCCACCCAGGGCCGTCACCTGTTCAGCAGCTCTTTCGAGCTCGATTTCCACCGAGTTGAGCAATAAACGCTGCTCGCGCCGGATGAATTCGCCCTGCGCATTTACCACGAACTGTTCGCCAAAATAACCGATGTTGTTCGGGATATCTGGCAGCAGGGTATCCACCCGGGCTTGCCAGGCTTGCAGTTGGTCGAGGGTTTCGAACAGGCACAGCAGGTGTACTTCTTCACGCGTTTGCAGTTCCATGCCTGGCAGCACCGTCAGCCCGCTGCCGCTGGCGGCTTGCATGACGGCGGCAGCATTGGCGCTGCTGTTGTGGTCGGTGATGGCCAGCAATGTAATGCCGCGCGCCAGGGCCTCATCCACAATCAGCGGGGGAATCATTTCGACTGCCGCGCACGGCGAAAGAACGGTGTGAACGTGCAGTTCGGCTTTATAAGTAAGCATAGACCGGACTGCCTGGTAGTGTGGGCACCTGGTTTGGGCTGGAACTGGCTGGCATGTTTTTTACCAGAGGCCCAATTCCCAAAGCTGGCCGGAGACCTGGTAGCTGCCCAGGTGGGTGGAAAGCAGGGTGACGTCCTGTGAATTGGCCTTTTCGATGACGGAGGCCTCGGGCACAGCGCCTTCGGTGATGATGATGGCGGCTACATCGGTCAGGGCGGCCACGGCCACGATATTAATGTGGGCCTGCAGGGTGATCCACAGGTTGCCGGGTTTGGCACCGGCCATCACGCAGCTCAACAGGTCTGATGAGTAACCACCGCTGAGTTGAATTTTTGTAAAGTCCTTCGGTTCAGTCAGAACCGTCATATCAAGTTTATGGATGATTTCTTGCAGGTTCATATCAGGCATCCTTTGCGGGGTGGGCTTGGTCGTTCTGGTCATTTTCTTTAAAGCGTTCGGCATCACTCAGGTTGATCTCCATCAGCAGCCGGGTACCCTTGCCCGGGGTCGATTCCAGGTCCATGCGGTCCACGCAGCGGCGGATGTTGACCAACCCCATGCCTGCCCCAAAGCCCATATCACGGGCCTCCTGGGTGGCGGTAGACCAGCCAGCCTGCAAGGCCAGCCGGACGTCCGGGATGCCGGGACCGGTATCGGTGGTCTGCATCAGAATGCGTTCGGGCTCAATTTGGACGCGCATGATGCCGCCATGATCGGTGTGGATGACCAGGTTGATCTCGGCTTCATAGATGGCAATGCCACACTGGCGGGCCAGCTGCGGGCTGGCGCCCAGGCGCATCAGGGCACGTTTGATGTGGCTGGAGGCCTGGCCGCCATTCGTGTAATCACGGGCTTTGATGTTGTAACGCAAGATCAGACTGGTGCGATCGGATGTGATGTCTTCAAACAGGTGGCTGGCGCGGTAGCGGCGCAGTTCCTCTACCTTGTAGTCTTTTTGCAGAGCGGATAGAATGCCGCGGGTGATGTCTCCCTTGGTGATGATGCCAGCCAGCTGCCCATGTTCATCGACGACTGGCAGGCGGCCTACCCGGTATTCGCTGAAGGCTTCGATGGCCTTAACGACCGGGTCGTAGACTTTGACACTGAAGACCTCGCTGCTCATGTAGGCCCGCACCGGCGCAGATAGCTCATTTTTTTCCATGGCGCGCACGATGTCTTCGATGCTCAAAACGCCAATCAGGTTGTTATTGGCCTGCACCGGCACACCAGAGATCCGTCCGACTCGCAGAATTTCAAGCACGGTGGAGAGTGGCTGGTCAGGGCTGACGCTTTTTACTGCGCGGGTCATGGTTTCGCTGACTTTTAGATCATACGAAAGCTCCTCAACGCGGCTGATCTCGCGTGCATCCTGGTCTGTGATGATGTGGCCCTGCCGGCCATTCAGGTTCTGAATGCTAGCCATTATTTTCTGAAGGAATGACAGATTCGAAGCTGCTTAGACCAGCCGTATAGAGCCGGCCGCACAGTTCAAATGTGCCGAACGGGCTGGTGATGAGCGGTATGTTTTCCTGGGCTGCCAGTTCGATGGTATCGGCGGCGGGCATCTTGCCGCGTACAAAGACGATCGCGCAGACATCCGCCATCTGGGCGGTTCTTACGACCTGCACGTTACACAGCCCGGTCAATAGCACAGCCTCAGGTTTGATCGAAGCCAGCACATCGCTCATCAGGTCCGCGCCACAACCGCCTTTTACCTCACGGGTCAGGGTGGCCCGGGGTGTCAGGAGTGTGCCGTTGATGATTTTGATCATTTCTTGAACATTCATGCGATAAATACTCCTCTGCCATGCCTGGCAGGAATCTTGTAAAAAGTCAATTCAAAAGCCCATTATTAGTGCATTAAAACGGACCGAGGCTTGGGTCCTTCAGTACCCTATCGCATCCTCAAACTGGTTTGGGAAACCAGAAGGGACAGCCGCCGCGGCCTATTGGAGTGCGCAGCCTCCATATAAATGTGGATCAATCAGTATTATGGATATCTTTTAGATTGGCGTTGGTGGTATCGGCGGTTTTAAGGGCTTCAAAACTCAGGTGAGCTTCGCTCAGATCTGCCCCGTTGAAATTGGCATCCTGCAGGTTGGCACCGCTCAGGTCAGCCTGGCGCAGCACTGCGCCGCTCAGGTTGGCGTGATCAAGGTTGGCATCTCTTAAATTTACGCGAAACATGTGGGCGTGATTAAAAAACGCGCCGGTCAGATCGGCCTGGGCCAGATCCACATTGCCCATTTCCATATCAATTTCGTCAAGGTTGGGGTCCAGATCCTGGTCGTGCAGCACGCCCAGGTGGGCGCGGTTTAGCATGGCGCCGCGCAGGCTGGCCTTGAACAGACTGGTACCTGAGAAGTCAGAATCACGCAGATCGGCGCCATCCAAGACGATGCCGTTCAGATGAGCGCCGCGCAGTTTGATGCCCTGCAGTTCTTCGCGGCTGAAATCGGTGCGCCCGGCCTGGAAGGCCGCGATCAGGTCGTATCCGTTGATGTTTTCCATATAATTTGTCTGGCAGGGTAAGCTGCCGAGCTCTCCGTTGCGCTGCTGTTTGTGAAATAAATCACAATAAAGTATATCCTAAAATTCCAATTTGGCAAGGTGCGCCGTGGGTCATCTTAAGTATACAGGTTTCCGGTCAGTTTGGGATGGATGATTTTGGAGACAGGTAAGAAAAATCCGCCTGCACGATCCGAGCGGATTGGGATAAATCCATTTCTTCTGGCCGGTTAAATTTGCGAGAAATTTTATTTCTTGCCAGAGTTAAAAGCTACCAATTTGTCCCAGGCAATGCTGCCGTCTTTCAGACAAAAATCAACAAAAAATTGGTTGGTGAAAATATTAAGAATTTTCACATATTCTTCCGAAAATAAATTTTTTTTTTGCAGACTGCCATACCCTAGTGGCTCAATAATTTCAATGTACAGGTTCTCATTCCCAGAAATGAATTCCCAAAAATCCTGTCCACACAATTTGATGTAGTCGCCTTTATCGGTCTTGTTTTCCTGTCCATAGCAGCATCCATTAACCGCCCGGATGTTGGCTCTGGCCAGGCTGGTGTGTAAAATCCGCTGGGCTTTCTTGAAATTGTCGAGCATGCGCTTGATCTGACTGCTGTTGCCCCAGTTCGGCCCGGATTTTATCGCCACAATGTAATGAATGCCATCCCGTTCAAATTCCAGGTCAATACCTTCTGCGGAGGATTTGTGCCCGTCATAAACTCGGTTGCAAATAAAAATGGCAAGATTTTCAAGGAAGTCTCCGAAAATCGATTCCTCCTGGGAAGATAAATGTGCATCCAGTAGCAGCTTAATCAAATCTTGAGCGGCAGTTATATTTTTTGCTTTAAAGAGATATGGGTTTTTTCTTTTTAACACCAGGGCAAGTTTTAAATTAAGCAAACTTTCCAGACGACGTTTGTGAAAGTCATCTATATTTAATTCGACAAAACTAACGACTTCATTCAGGTTTAGTTGATTCATAATTCTTCTTTTTTTCCAACAGGGCCAATTGAGAAGCCTGTAATTCAATTGACGGAGAAATATCATCCTGTGCGATGTGGAAGTATTCAGGCAAAATTTCAATCCCAATACTATTCCGATTCATTCTTTGTGCTACCCGGATGGTGGTGCCGGATCCCATGAAGGGGTCCAGTACCAAATCTTCTTCTTTTGTAAATAGTTTGATAAACCATTCCGGTAAATCTTCTGGAAAGACAGCGCTGTGACTCTTGTTTTTTGTTTCAGGCGCTAAATGCAAGACATTGGTTGGGTAGGCTTTTTCTCGGCCAATCCAATTGGCGATGCGTTTTCCGAAACCACTTCCGACCCGCGAGGGGTCGCGCACTTTATCAGTTTCGCTCAGGTTTTTTAAACGCCTGCCCGCCCAATCGCCCATCGGAACCATCACTTCTTCCTGATACATATTAAATTTGCGGGTTTTATT
>CAZLJB010000261.1:0-5315 GCA_964559195.1 uncultured Anaerolinea sp.
GATAGCTTCAGGTGACTGGAGTTCAGACGTGTGCTCTTCCGATCTCCTCGTAAGCCGTCTGAGCATCCGTGAGCGCCTTGGTCGCATCGTCAAGGATCTTCTGAGCCTGGTCGCTGAGGTCCTGACTCATGTTGGTGATGTCGATATTCCACTTCTTATCGACCTTTTTCGAATTTAAATACACATCGATCTTGGCCTCATACAATTGTCGGCGGGTCAGATCTTCGAGTTGTTTACCGGATTTAATGCGATCCTTGAGGTTTTTGGCCACATCAAAATCTGCCTGGGCTGCTGCCAGATCCGCTTCGGCTTTGATAAAATCGGCGCCGCTGGTCTGCACCTTACTGGTGAGTTTAGACTGGGTTTTGGTCAGGGCTGCCTTGGCCAGATCAACCGCTGACTGGGCAGCGGCCAGTTGTTCCTGCTGGTTGTAATACCACATCGGCAGGGTAAAGTCACCCGGCTGGGTCTTATACAGATCCTTGCTGCGGTTGGCGCGATCCTGGGTCAGAGCGGCATTGTAAGCCAGGTCATACTGCACCTGGGCCGCAGCCAGATCGGCCTGGACGGTCTGAATGCCCATCAAGCGGGCCAGCACGCTGCCAGCGGCGACCGAATCTCCCGCCTTGACCAGCACCTCTTCCACCACCCCGGCCTGGGCGAAGGCCAGCCTGACAGCCGGAGACGGCATCAGCTTGCCTTCCGCAGACACAATAGCGGGGTCACTGGTACTGCTGGCAGGGTTGGCTGCATTGACGTTGGTGGCGGTGAGCGCGGGTTGTGCAGTCGGTGCCGCTGTCAGCACGGAACAGGCGCTGGCGCTAATGGTAAGCAGCAGCAGAATGCTGATAAGTTTGGGTAGAATGTTTTTCTTCATGAGTCTTCTCCTTATGTTTTGCATGCCTGAAGCGCCGCAGCGCTTCACTAAAATATTTGGCCAATAATTTACATCTCAACTATTCGTATGCCAGCACTTCGCGGATGGTCAGACTGGCGGCATTGCGCGCCGGCAGGACACTGGCCAGCGCTGAAAGCACCAGCACCACCGCCAGCCAGATCACAAAACCGATCCAGGTGAAATGTACAGCGATCGGGGAATTAAAAACTGCCATGCTAACGATGTAGGAAAGCATGTAGGTAAATGGAAAAGAAAGCAGCGAACCCAGCAGCCAGGAAATACCACCGATCACCAGCCCTTCCACGATAACCGTACGCATGATTTCGCTGTCCACCGCACCAATCGAACGCATGATGCCGATCTCGCGGGTGCGCTCGAGCACATTCATGCCCATCGTGCCGGCCAGCCCCATCGAACCAACCGAGGCGGTCAGCAGGGCCATCACCAGCAAAAAGGTCACCAGAATGCCGAGGCTTTCGGAGGCGGTGGCCAGGGTGGATTTACCTGAGCGGGCCTCGGTGACATGAAAGCCCTTGCTTCTGAAATACTTATCCAGGCCTTCGGCCAGCTTTTGCTGGCCGGCGTCGTCCAGGTTGCCACCGACAATACGAAATGAAACCGAACGATCGACCAGGTTGGTATAACGCGAAATGTCATCAAAGGTGCCGTAGGCAATGGAACCCTGCTGGCTGACAAAGGAGAAAATACCGACCACCAGCCAGTCATCCTCTTTACCGTCCACCTTCATGTGTAAATACTGCCCCGGCGCCAGGTTCGGAAACTGATTTTTCAGGCTCTCACTGACCGTGATGGCCCTGACATCACCGGGCTGCAGCCAACGGCCCGACACCATGATCGGGGTGACCAGCTTGCTATCCACCGGCGGGGCCATGATAAGCATGTTGTCAGCCACGGTTTTATCCGGGAAGAGCACTTCGGCATTGGCCATGGCCCAACCTTCGACTGTCGTGACACCCGGGTACTGCATCCCAACGCTGCTGACCTTGTCCAGGCGGTAAGGGCGGTCAAAATTGACAGTCACATCCGCTTTGAAATATTTACCAATTGCATCGATATAGTCAAATAAGGTTACACGCACATTAAAGACCGAGATAAAAATAGCGCCGCCCATGGTTAGGGTAAAGAGGGTTAGCATCAGGCGCCCGCGACGGCGGAAGGTGTTGCGCAGCGATATCAGCAGCGGCCTGGGGATGTGGAAACCGCGCTGTGAGAAATAATGCGCCGTTCCAGTTTGGAAGCGCTCCCAGGCAGTCTCCGGCCGGGGGCCACCAGCAGTCGGGCGGCCTTCTGACTCGCGCGAGGTGTCACCGCTAATGGCGCGCAGCACGGTTATATGCGAGCCGTTCCGCACCGGCAGCAGACCCGCCAGCAGCGGCACGGCCAGGCCGACCAGGATCTGGATGATAAAGGCCAGGGGCACGATGCGATAGCCCAACAGGCTGAAATTTAACTTATCGGCAATAAAGGATGCCAACCCAAAGGCGCCCTGCCCGCCAATTGGGACCGCGATCAGCAGCGCGATGATGCCAAAGGCCATAATCAAGGCAATATACATCTCGAAAATCTGGTTGCGCCGCCCCCCGATCAGCTTCATGACGCCGATATAGCGCAAATGCTGATTGAGCAGTGCGCTGAGGGTGTTGGCGATCAGCGAACTGGAAAGGAACAGGATCAGCACGCCCAAGGCCAGCAGGATGCCCAGGATGGCCTGGACGGTGGAAGCCATGGGATGCTCGTTGGTTTTGGTGACCCTGGTACGGGCCACAGGAATGTTGGACTTCTCAATCTTGTCCTTTACGTTCGCAGCGATCTGACGCAGGTGTTCATTGTCATTTTTACCATCGCTGACCGTCACGAACAGGCGGTTAAAACCATCATCCTGTCCAAAAAAGGTCAACGTATCGGTGGTGATATAAGCAAAGGGCGGCGCGAGAAAATCTCCGGCGCCGGTGGTCTGATCCTGGACCACACCCACCACAGGCAGGCTCTTGATCGTGCCATCCGACAGCTCAAACTCAAGCACGGGGTTGGTGGCAGACAGGTTAAAGGTTGCCAGGCCTTTCTTTTCAAGCAGCATCTCTTTCTTGGCGGGTATGGCGGCCCCGGAGATGGGTTTAAGCAGATTGATATTGACTTTTTTATAATTATCGATCGCCACCAGGTCGAGCGAACTCCACTGGGTGCTGCCGGGAACGCGAGCCCGAATGGCAAAAATCCGCCGGCCCTCGGCACCCTCCACACCATGCACATTTTTGACCGTCGCCAACAAATCGGTGGTGAAAGACTTTTCGGTGCGCAGATCGACGTTCATCGGATGGTTGGCCGCATAACTGGCGCTCATATCGTTGCCGATGATGACATACGCACCGGTGATGACACCAATCGAAATGACACCCACCGCAATCGAAAAAACCACCAGACCGGTGCGCAGCCAGTTATCGGTTAAATCTGAAAATACTTTACGCCAACGAGGTCTCATGCTGTTTTTCCAGGCAAGCGGGGGCCTGGCCCACGCCGGTCAACTGATTTATTTTCTTCCAGACGATGCTGGGCAATCCGGCCAAGGTTTTCCTCGGTCAGGGGAGATTCTTTTAACATGCTGATGAAATCATCATGCTGCAGCCTGAGCAGTTCCACTTCACCGTCCATAGCCGCGCGAACACTGGCAATCGATCTGCCACCCCGCATCAATTCCACTTCGCCAAAGAATTGGCCGGGTTTCAGGCGGGTCACCAGCAGTTCCTGGCTGTTGCCTTCCTGCAAGACGATTTCGACTTCGCCACGCACAATCATGAAGAATGAATCAACATGGATATCGAGCTGCAGGATGGCCTGGCCAGGTTGGAAGATCTGGTGGCGAGCTTTTTTGGTAACCGCCAGCATCTGACCGTGCTTGAGCAGCGGCAGGGCCTGTGCCACGGTCTCATCGATCAATTCGCCATCTGAGATGATGATATTGCGATTGGTGCGCGCTGTCAGGGACGAGTCATGCGTGACCATCACGACGGTCTTGCCATCACTGACGAGCTGATCAAAGAGCCGGATGATATAGTCGGCGGAACGCGAATCCAGGTTGCCGGTCGGTTCGTCCGCCACCAGCAGCGGCGGATCGGCTGCCAGCGCCCGGGCAATCGCTGCAAGCTGCTGCTGACCCGTCGAAACCGCCAGGGGCAGTTTGCGGGCCTGCTCTTCCAACCCGACCAGCGCCAAAAGCTGCATGGCGCGTTTGGGACGCTCATCGAAATCGTACAGGTTGGCATAATCCATGGGCAGCATGACATTTTCCAACAGGCTGAGCATGGGCAGCAGTTGAAAGAACTGAAAGACGATGCCCAGGTTGCGGCCGCGCCAGAGCGAGCGATCTGATTCGTTCTTGCCGGTATACAGATCGGTGCCGTTGACGATCACCTGCCCGCGGGTGGGGTGATCAATGCCGGTAATCATATTCAAGAGCGTGGACTTGCCGCTGCCCGATTTGCCCACAATCGAAACGAATTGACCGCGTTCAATGATCAGATCCAGACCCTTCAGAACCGTAAATTCACCGGCGGCATTCTTGAAGATCTTGACCACGCCACGTAAATCAATCATAGCCGTGGGGTGTTCCACCAACTGCGCGACAGTCGGGTTGGAAGAAAAGCGTTGAAAAATCTTATCCATGTTCGTTGGCCTGTGGAGCAGTGCTGGTCAGATCATCCGGCACGATTTCCCCATCCGCAATCAGCAAATGGCGGCTGAAGCGCGGGTGGAGCCCCATGTCATGCGTGACCATGATAATAGTTTTGCCGCGCTCGATCAGGTGCTCAAAAACATCGAAAATATGGTCGGCTGTGACAGAATCCAGCGAGCCGGTTGGTTCATCCGCCACCAGAATGGGCGGGTCATTGGCCAGAGCGCGCGCAATCGCCACACGCTGCTGCTGACCCCCGGAGACAAAGGCCGGCAGCTTGTTGGCATGTTCGCCAATTTCGACTAGCTCGAGCAGCTCCATGGCGCGCTGCCGGCTGGCGCGTGGGCTGTAAGCACCGCACAGATCCATGGGCAGCACCACGTTTTCCAGCAGGGTCAACATGGGCAGCAGTTGGAAAGATTGGAAAACCACGCCCAGGTTACGCCCACGCCACAAGGCCAGGTCGTTTTCGCTCAAGCTGTGGATGGAAACTTCAATTCCGCCGGTCCGCACCAGCACATCCCCACCGGTCAGGGTATCGACACCGGTGATCATGTTTAAAAAAGTCGATTTGCCCGCGCCAGATTTGCCAACCACCCCCAGGAATTCCCCGGGATAAATTTGCGCGTTAATGCCGCGCAGCGCCGTAAACTGACCGGCCGCGCTGGCGTAAACTTTGACCACATCGCGCAGTTCAACCAGGGGTTGGGCCGGGTTTTCTACGCT
>CAZLJB010000262.1:0-5313 GCA_964559195.1 uncultured Anaerolinea sp.
CGCGTGGGCGGATGATATCTTCTACCCAGGTGGTCACACCATTAAATATTCCCATTGCAATAAAAAAAACAGCGAGAAAAAGCCAGAACGATTTTACTTTAAGGGCATATTTAAGCCCATCGAGCATTAGTGTACGGACTTCCTGTCCGGGTGGGCAGGGAGGTGTCGGCGGGTTTTCGCGCGCCAGGACGACAAATAAAATGGTCGAAAGAGTTGCCATGCCACCATAAATAAGCTGTACTGTTGGAATGGTCATGCTTTCAGTCAGGATAGGTGTCAATACCATGCCAAGCGCTGTTCCAACCAGGCTGGAAAGAGTGACCATTCCTACAGCTGTGGCACGTTCGTCAATTCCAAACCAATTGGCCGGTACTTTAGTCCAGGCATTAAGTAGAAAGGGTTGGGCAATTGCAATTCCGATGGTACTCAAAAGTACCATCGGATAATTATTGCCTGCGAATCCACGAGCCAATCCAAATACTCCCATTAATACTGCTCCGATGCTTACTGCTGGCCTGAAACCGAAGGTATCGATGACCCAGGAAACCGGAATGGAAAGCGGAATAAATGCGATCATGAAAATCATCGCAAGCAGGCCAATTTGCAAGTCTGTGACACCATAGAATTTTGCTGCTGGCCCGGTTATGGGGGCGTAACCAATCCATAAAATCTGAATGGTTAAATTTATGAACATGAAAACTGCCAATACCACCCATCGGTACCCATATAATTTAAATTTCTGGTCGGTCATTTTATCTCCTGGTTGAACAAAATGATTAAATCGATCAGGTATCTGTTAAGAGTTTTCAATTGTCAATAAAGGGGAAATAAAAAAAACCAAATCAAGAGATAAAACCCGGTTCTCTTGATTTGGTTTTGAAGTTTTGAAAATGAATATTTTCCAAATGGTTTGTGCATCTAATTGAACCTTTGAAGGAGTTACGTGTCTAATACCCCAGGTCAAAATTTACCTGATATTTAAGAGGCCTGCCTTCAATGTAGGCGTGGTAATTGTCAATAAACAGGTTAGCAAGATCTTTTGGAAAACTTGGAGCAGCTGTGTGGCTGGTGATAAACAGGTTTTTTGCCTGCCAAAATGGATGATCCTGAGGAAGTGGTTCCTGTTCGAATACATCCAAAACCGCACCTGCCAGTTTGCCGTGAATGAGTGCTTCTAATAAGGCATTTTCGTCCACTGCGCTGCCCCGGCCCACATTAATAAAAAGGGCGTGATCTGGCAGGCAGCCAAGCAAATCCTTGCTGACGATTTTTTGGGTCTGTGTAGTATTTGGCAGGACGTTAACCAGAACATCCAATTGGTTGGCGAAAGGTAATAAGTCAGTGCCGTGGAAATATTGATCCACATAGGGGCTGGTTTCGCTGATGCGGGTATAGCCACGCACGAGCATACCAAAATGTCTGGCGGTTTCGGCGAGGTGGCTTCCAATCGAACCGACACCCAGCAGCCCGATCGTTTTGCCTCGCAAGGTTCCGGTCAAGGCTGAATCCCAGTGGTTATCCTTTTGGGCAGCCAATCGTTGTAGAATTTTTCGTTCATGCAATAAAAGATAGCCAAAGACAAATTCTGACATAAGGCTGCCGAAGACTCCTCGGGCATTTGTCAATGTGTAATTGCGCCTTAATATTGGATCCAGTAGAGGTTCCACACCAGCCCAGGTTGCTTGCACCCAATCGAGTGATGGTAGGTTTTGCAGAACTGGGCGGATGAGATTCGGTTCGCCAAACACCAGGTTAACTTCTGGGTCAGGGTCTGATGTTATCTCCAGTCCAGGGAGTCTGGCGATTTCCAATAGTTGTCTATAAGCTTGGTAGTCCGAACTTTTACAAAGTAACAATAGTTTGTGCATGAAGATTCCTGAAAAAATGGGAAGATTTGTTGAGCGGTCTGGTACCGAACCCTTCAGTTTATTCAGTCATCCAAAATTTATTACGCAAGAACGCGCTGTGGGTGTTATTTTTTGAAAAAACGAAAGAAGCTGACGTTGCGTAAAAATCCCAATCGCGGTTGGTGCTCAACTGGTAAACCTGTCATGATTGAAATTGCCCGGCTTTTGGTGGTGATATGGATTGGGGTATTCCCAAGAGATGTGCCATCAGCCTGGGAAGGCATGAGAGGGTCAGTTTCGATTATCAGACTGTGCACCCGGTACCGGCGAATTCGCTCATCGAGAATATTTTGATTTGGCTCGGCGGATTGGAGTACATTTCCGACCAACTCTAATTTGGAAAATTGGGTGAAGACAAGTACATCCAGCAGGTTGTCATCAAATGGGCTGTTGGTTGTCAGGCGGTAATTCAAACCGAAGTACGGCAGGTTTGCCACCAGGGCTACGTGTCCATCCAGGTGGATGGTCTCTTTTCCGTCCATAATCAGGTTGAAATGGGCGGTGGGGAAAGATGCCAGTGTGGAAAAAATCTCTCCCAGGCTGGTCAGATCACCTTTTTGGAGATGATCTGCTGAATTGAATAGGGCTGAAAATAGTCCAATGGAACAAACTTCCAGAAATGGGATTTCTGTCTCACCGCTCCTGGCCATGCCAATATCTATCTTGCTGCGGTGCCCTGATCTGAGTAAGCCAGTTGCAGCTTCGATATCGAATGGTATCCCCAAACTTAGAGCCAGGTTATTTTGAGTTCCTGCCGGGATGATTCCCAGCACAACTCGTTTATCTTTTGCCCAGCCTGCGATATTTTCGATGGTTCCATCTCCGCCGCAAATTACGAACAAACGAATTTTTCGTTTTAGCGCATCTTCGAGCACGGGGAATATATCCACGTCGGGTTCTATGATGTAAACTTCCGGAATAAAGTTTTGGGACTGAAGCGCGGTAATCACATCCAGAAGAAATGATCGTGTTGCATCAGATCGCCCGGCGGCAGGGTTAAATATCAGCTTAATACGTTGGCGTGGATAGGCTGGCATAATTGTTTTTATATCAGGAAAAACTGGTAAATGGATTTTGGAGGTTGGGACGGATGAAGACGAGTTTATCCATTCATCCAAACATTCATCTGCGAAGCGCCACGATTAGCCCATAAGTGATAGGGAATGAATGTCAAATCCTGACCCTGGGTGGATTTTCCGCGCAAAACTGTGATTTTTCCGAGTTTATTTTCAATAATTTCGGGTAGCAGACTGGCTATATCAAGTTTTGTTGCAAAGATATCCACTTCAGGATTATCAGTTGTTTCCAGGCAATAAACCAGCGGCCCGCGGGTTAAAGCTAGCTTGCCCCGATGGTTTTTTACGGCTGGATGTGCCTTGCGAAAGAGAATTGGCATGTCAAATTCGAGTCTGATAATATCACCAGAATTCCAAATTCGGCTAATGTTCAGAAAAAAACTAAGGCGTGGATCGTACCCCTGGGCCGTCGCCTGAAAGGAAGAAAAGTCTTCTGTTAGAATGCCGTTTTTGCATGGCTCATCATTGATATATATTTTCCAATTGGAACCACCGGTATTGCTTGAATCGCCTTGTGGTGTTGGAGTTGCCAGACACCAGGATGGAATACGAAAATTCAGGCTGAATTCTGTTGGCAAAGCAGATTCAATGTTGATGATTACAGTTCCATCAAAAGGAAGCAGCGAGTCGATTTTCAGGCTGTGGATTTGATCCATTCCTTCGGTTAATTTATTTCCTATATATTGGTGGATCCAAACGTTTTTTTCATCGAAAGAATAAATATACCTCCCCAAACCTGCCCAGGTTCGGGAGAGATTGGAAGGACAGCATGGCACAGAGTACCAGGCTTTGCGTGTGAATCCACCAATTCCTGTGCCCGGGCTTGGGGTGGCACGAACAGCCAGTGGATTATTGTAGAGGTATGTATCCCCGTTGATGCCCATACCAACGGCTGCGGCATTGTATAGTTGCCATTCGAAAAGATCATCATATCTGGCCTGCTGGGTGGTTAACGACATTTCCCAGTTCCAAAAAAGACTGGCGAGCGCTGCGCAGGTTTCATTGTATGCATATTCAGGGTTTAATTCATAATCATTTCCAAAGCCTTCATTCCCGGGCAGTGAGCCAAGTCCGACTGTAACGTACATTCGTTTACTGACCATCCGTTCCCAAGATTGCTGTAAGGCGGGCAGAAGACTGGCATCACCACTGATTCGATGCAGCATGGTTGTGGCGGTTTGAAAATAACCATATCGTACCGCATGTCCAACTGGAATGGTTTGCTGCCTGACAGGGATGTGCTGCTGGTAATAACTCCCATTCCAGGCGCTCAGCCTGCGGCGTAGTTTGGAGAAGGGCGGATTTATTGATTCATTATCCGGAGGTATCCTGGTAACAGCGTATTCGGGATGAATTTGCGCGTATTGAGTGCGCTGGTTGCCTACAATTGCTTTTCGTTTTGTATGACTGGATATTTCTTTTTGAACAAGCAATCCGAAAAACGGGATCTGCCCGCGTGCCTCGATGAAGTGCTGGGCCAGTTCAAGGTAGCTGGACTGACGGGTAACCGCATAAAGACGAAGCAGGGCAATCTCAATTTCCTGATGGCCATCAGTTTGTGAAGGTGGTCCGCCAAGAAAATTGGTTACAAGGAGATCGGCAGCCTGCCTGGCAATTTTTATCGCAGAGTTTTCCTGGGTGGCCTCGAAGTGGGAAACCCCTGCTTCAATCAGGTGGCCCAGGCAATATAACTCGTGTTCAATTTGCATGTTTACCCAGCGCTGCCCTTGAAAATGGAATTGGTTAAAAGTATAGATATATCCATCCGGTAGTTGGGTACGCGCCAGAAGTGCGATCAGATCATCCATCAGGCGCTTGAGTTCCAGGTCGGGAAAACGGGCATAAATTCGTGCGGCAGCTTCCAGCCATTTATAAGCGTCAGAATCTGCAAAGACCCACCCCTCGCGGAAGCCCTGTTTTTCACCGGAAACAATTCTGAAATTATCGATACAGCCGCTTTTTTCAAGTTCTCTCCACTGGTGGAAAATGGCTTGTTTAGCGTTGATCTCAAGTTTTGGAGACCAGAATGGATCCAGGATGGTGACGTTGCGCGCAGGGAGTTCGTTCATCGGGAAAATAGGGCCGGGTAATCCAGGCTCAGTCCAACTCTTCTTCCAATTTTGTAGTTGGGGCGATCAGGAATATCAAATTATCCCAAACGATGTGGCTGATAATTAAAGCACCAAGTGGCACACCCAATGCATACAAACCACCCCAATAAGCGCCCGCGACTGTCGCTGCACCAACCAGAGTAAAATTACCACTAACGATATGTGCACCGCCATATGCGGCTGTTCCGATAAACCAACCCCAGAATTTTCCAAATTGAT
>CAZLJB010000263.1:0-5294 GCA_964559195.1 uncultured Anaerolinea sp.
TTTAGTGTCGAAAGGCTGTGGATAAGTGGACAGAAGAGCACTGCCCACTTACCCATAGCTGCTACGGCAACTGCAGCTCAGCGACTTTTGGCGGGTTAATCCAGGCAGCCGATGGTAATTGTCGGGGCTGCCCTCAATTGGTAAAGTTCGCACAAACACTCCAAAACTGGTGGAACGAATTCCTGAATTACTTCAGCGAAGGCTTCTCCAGGGGCGTAGTGGAAGGATTGAATAATGCCATTCGCGGAATTATCCGACGTGCTTATGGCTACATCTTGTTCGAAAATTTCCGTTTGCATGTCATCGTTCAGATTGGCTTTATTCCTGCCAATCTCCCACTAATTTGATGGGAACCTGAATAACTTAGTCTCGATTCTGCTGAAAAACATAGCTGCCTTCATTAAAGAAAGTTTGGGCAAAACAATCTAAGTGCCGCCAAGCCGGTGCCAGTTCTGTGGCGATTTTTCTCTAATTGCAATTAGATTGGTATTCTGGACAACCAAGCAGCGGAACAGTGTTCATCGGTTCCGCTGCTTGGTTGTGAAATATTAGATAAGGTTATGGGAGTGAGAAATCGCTTTTAAGGGTCTGGATCAAATCTCCTGGGGTCCCGATTCGAAATGGTAGGACAGTATCTGCCCCCGTTCTTCTCGTCAGGGAAGGCGTAAGGTTCTTTAGGAAGTGTTCTTTGTCATGTGTGACGAACCAGTCGGGTTCGGCGCTGATGGCCTCAGCCAGCACAAGTGCGTCCGGTTCATATTTCACGAGGAAACGTGCCGACTCAATTATTTTTACGGTGGGGATTGGGGTGGATTCGACCCGGCCGGCATCCAATAATTGCGCCAATGTCGGAAGCGAAGCAGGCACTTTGCGCCGCACAACTTCATCACATTCTCTCAGCACGTTCGGGCCAACTAGCAGTTTCAATATCCCGGATTCGCCAAGTTGAAATAATTTCCGCGTTCCACCGGTTGGAGAAAGCACCGCAGCAAAAATGACACTGGTATCAAGGAAAATCCTATTTTTTTTTGTCGTCATATTCTGCCCTTACTTCACGCAAGGTAGAAAGCATCGACTCCAAAGATTCGCCAGAGTCCTGCCATTCTTTGGCAAGTTTATTGGCAATTTCATCTACTCGTGAACGTCGCGGACTGATGACAACCACGCCCTCACCCAGTTCAATAAGGGTAAGCGTGTCGCCTTCTGCAATGTGATTGTGGTCGCGCAGTTCTTTGGGTAGAGTGATGACACCCCTACGCACAACCTGTACCTGGAAAGTGTTGTTCATTTATATTCTCCTGATAATCCGTAAATCTGCTTATCAGTATAACGGATTTTTTGGAAGAGTCAAGTCTTCGAATTTAGATTCTGTTTGAACGCATCTTCTTGCCTTTCCAGATTTTGTACCAGATCAGTACTTAAATTCATCTTTCTCCATCCTCTCCTGCAAGCCTGTTCCAGATTAGTAATTAATTCGGGTACTTGTACAGAAAAATCGAGGAAGAGTTTGGTCCTGAGATGGGTGGTTATTGCGGGTGTCGAGTAGCATGACCTTGAGATATTTATGCTGCTGAAAACCCGTCTCGTATTGCACAAAGTGCGCATTACAAAAGCAACAGTTTGTGTGCGTTTCACACCGATTTTTTAGCTGATTGATGGGAACAAACGGTGTCGTCTGGTTGTACAATGACTATATTGTTAGTGGCTATGGGTTTTTGCTTAGTAGATTGGCCTGGTTGAACCAGTTTTACAGATTACTCACCGCAATGTAAATTTCGATGGCTGATTTTGTATTCGGATTTACAAACTGAGTAAACTCACATACCATCCCAATCATTTTCGAGACGCTGATCTTATTTTCACCGGTTCCAAAGGAGGCAAGAATGAGCAGTGATCTTTTAGAACAGCTCAAAGGAATGGATCAAGTCGTTTTGACAGAGGTTGTCCGCAAGGATCTGCGTAACCCGGATCTGATCATTCTGGATTGGACGGTCGAACCGCTCAGCCATGAAAAAATTATCGATACCACAGGCGGACTGTTCTGCTTTAGCGGGCATGGCCAGAGCGCCGAAGGCTTGCAATACTGGAAAGTAATATTGAAATGTATCAACAATCCGAAAGCGGAAAAACAGGATTTGAGGGGATGGTCGTATTGGCAGCGCGAAAGCCTGGCATTCCAATCCGGCTTTCTGGAACTGCTGCCGCCCGGTCTTCGCGCGCCTCGCTGCTATGGAGTCATAGAAAGTGACAACGGGGTCTGGGTCTGGATTGAGCACATCCAGGAAATAACAGGCAAGCAGTGGTCACTTGAATACTTCCAACGCACTGCGCGACAGTTGGGTCGCGTTCAAGGGGCCTACCTGTGCGGAGCCCCGATTGTTGACCAGCCCTGGCTCTCCCAATCTTTTTTTCGCAGCGTTTGGAATGAACAGGGCTGGTGGTCAGGATTTATGAACCCCACGTTCGAAGAAAATGCCTGGCAGTCGCCGATTACCCAGCGCGGGTTCGATGACAGGCAAAAGTTGTGCGTGCTGCGATTGCTTGCAGAAAAAGAGCGGTTTTTTGATGTCAACGATCGCTTGCCCCAGGTGCTTTGTCACAATGACGCGAGCCGCAGAAATTTCCTCTGGTCACGGTCAGCCCAGACCGGCGCGGAAGAACTGGTTGGGATTGACTGGGCTTTCACCGGCATGGGAGCCATTGGTAATGACTTGGGACAATTGCTTGGAACAAGCATATTCTTTTTCGAGTATAGCCCGGCAAACGCTGATATGCTCGAGGTCGCCCTGCTGGATGGCTATCTGGCCGGACTTGCCGATAATGGCGTTACCGTAGATGTACGCCTGGTTCGGCTGGGTTATCTGATCAGCCTCTCTTTCTGGATGGGGGCAATGTTGCCTGGCTGGGCAGCCTGCATGCTGCCGTCAGATTCCGGAGTTAATGTTTTGGCCATGTACGGGCGTCCAGCTGAAGAAGTGCTGGATGGCTGGGTTGAACTGGACGCATTTTGCCTTGACAGGGCAGATGAAGCGCGAATCCTGATCCAACAGCTTGGTTTATAGGCCACACCACTTCCAACATCTGGGATTCGCTGAGTAGGCGGGTCTTCCTATCAGGCGATGGAATTACATCTGTCGATGCTCCTGAATGTGAAGTATTCGCTTTATTTAGCCAACGACACCCGCCCAGACCCTCTTCACCCAAACCCCAACCCCCGCTCCTTCAACGAAACCCACCTGCCCTGCCCGATCACCAGGTGATCGAGCACATCCACATCCAATAACTTCCCAGCCTGCACGATCGCCCTGGTGACCGCCACGTCGTCCGGGCTGGGGGTGGGGTCGCCGCTGGGGTGGTTGTGCACAACAATAATCCCCGAGGCGTTCTTGCGGATGGCCTCCTTGAAGACCTCGCCCACGCGCACCTGCGATGAATTGACCGAGCCGCGGTAGACTTCCACCACTTCCAGCACCTTGTTGCGCCGGTCGAGCAGCAGCACGCGCAGATGTTCCTGCTCGAGAGCTTGCATTTCATATAAAACAAAGTACGCATTACAAAAGCAACGGTTTTCCTGCTGAACGACCGATTCCCACGAATCAGAATCTTGTCTTAGGTGCTTGACACATGGCGCGGCGCGCTATACAATACAGTTGTGATAAAAACCTTCAAGGACGAGCCAACGCAAAAGATTTATCAGCGCCAACCTGCGCGTAAATTGCCGCCTGATATTCAGCAAGTTGCATTGCGCAAGTTACGTATGCTAAACAATGCGGTCTCGTTGAACGATTTGCGCGTACCTCCGGCAAATCGCCTTGAAAAATTAAGCGGTGATAGAGTTGGTCAATGGAGCATTCGAGTCAACGACCAATGGCGTATCTGTTTTGAATGGCGTGAAAGTGACGCCTATGATGTTGAAATTGTGGATTATCACTAAAGGCAGGTAACTATGGCTGAAAAATTAAATCCCATTCACCCGGGTGAAGTATTACTCGAAGAGTTCATCAAGCCGATGAACCTGAGCCAAAACCGGCTTGCAATTGAAATCGGGGTGGACGCGCGGCGCGTTAATGAGATTGTGTTGGGCGCCCGCAGCATCACCGCCGATACGGCTTTGCGCCTGGCGCGCTATTTTGGCGTTTCGGCCCAGTTTTGGCTTGGGTTGCAGGCAGAATATGATCTGGATGTTGCCTTGGATAAACTGGGCAACCGCCTGGAGCGGGAAGTCAGACCCCGTCAAATCTCAATCGAAGCATAAGGCGGCTCAACCGCACCTACCGTCCCTGGCGCGTTTGCAGGTTAGTTATGAATTGGAAGTCGCAGAAAGAGAATTAAGTGAGCGGATTAACCGCGAAGTAAAGGTGCTTCACCACCGGACGTACACGTCTAGACGAGCAGGTTAGTAGCATCTGTACGATAATTTCATGATCGGTAGAGTAGGGTTTCACGCTGAGTAGTTAGTTTGGGTGAATTGGCATTAAATTACAGCTACCTGGCAGGTTTGGTTTTTGGGCGTACTGCTTAGTTCAACACGGACAGACCCCGAAAAGACTGGGGCAATGTGCGCTGGCGCAAAGAGCTCTTCTGCGGACTTTCATCCTTCTCACTACAGCAATCCTTAATTAGTTGGCCAGTTCCTTGCATAAATTCAAAACAATCGATCAACATATGAATAATACAAAACATAAAAGGGTGTGGGGATGGAGTATTCTTTCGATAATTCTGCTTTTTGGTTGCACAATTTCGAAAAATTCATCGTCTTCTAAAGTTATTTCAACGCCAACAAATACGGGAATTCCTTTGTCTACCCCGTCTCAATCCGCTCCAATCACTCTACTGCCACAAGGTTTGATCCTGCTTAAAGAATGTTATGGCAAGATAAACCATGCCCTGCCTCAGTTTTATTCAATGATTCGAGTGGTAAATACAGGCAACTTCCTTTTTTGGGTTTCAACCTAAATTTAGCCCATAACGGTCAAATCGCATCTTACGAACATAATGGTGATATTTATTTGCTTGACACCACATCTGGAAAGCGAACCAATATTACTAATACGTCTGACCGATATGAATTATGCTTTTCGTCTAACAATTACTCAACTAATTGTTTGTTAGGTTGGTGGTCAAAGCAGCCATCATTAATTGTTGCTGGTTCTGGCAAGCCAAGACAATCTCAACCAGGAGAGATTATGCAAGGACATTGCCACACATTTGGAGGAGAATGTTATGCTTTTCCTACAAAAATTTCTGCGGATGGCAAAGATTATAATATCCTTGACCAAACAAATGGTTTAGAG
>CAZLJB010000264.1:0-5292 GCA_964559195.1 uncultured Anaerolinea sp.
GAGTTCAGACGTGTGCTCTTCCGATCTGCGGAAGGCCTTTGGCGAAATAAAACAATTGTTCTGTGCGCCAAAGTCAGTGCCGCTGACCCAGGCAACAGTGACACGGTCACCCACCGCGGCGTAGATTTTTGGCAGATTCTCAAGGGCAATCTCACATTGGCGCTCAAAAACCTGCTTGATATAATCCTGATGTGTCACCGTACTCATGTACCATTCAGTGATATCGCGGATACCTTTGGGGTTCTTCAGTGTAGGGCCCGGCACAAGCGCAATATCACCATAAGCCATTCCGCCCAATACCATTACAATTGCTTTATCTGTTTGGGTATAAAGCGTTTCTGCTTCGAGCTTGAGATGCTCCAATTCACCAGCGGAGATCGGTCCAAATTCTTCCAGGTTATCTTCAACATTCAAGCTGGCATCATCCATTGGACCCTGACGCATAATTGAATCAAAGTAAAACCCGCCGTTGGGCATTTTTGCGCTGGGTGGCACGGATCGGTCACCCTGGGGGTACATCAGAATATCCCCTTTTTCATCCGGCTCGGTATTGAACAACCCGGGCACCAGTACGGGTGTACCGTCAAAAGTGGTCCAAGGCTTCCAATCCTCGTTTTTGAAACCAAAAAAGTTGAGGGTCCCACCCATTCCTACCACATCCACTGCCAGCGCGTCGCGCAAATCAGGCTTAATTTCGCCCAACATCTGGAACGGTTCAACCACTTTGACTGGCGTACCGGGCGCATCCAACCCAAGTGCCTGCCGCAAGATATAGACTGTGGAAACATGCATCCCGGTCTGCCCACAACCGCCTAAATCCAGAGGAATACGGTCAGCTTCTTTATGTTGTAGTACAAGCTGTATTCTTTCTCTTGAATTCATTACAACCTCCAAAATAATAGTTTTGTCTGGACAACTCTGGCTTTATTCGGAAAGACCCTCGCTAGAACGGTTTATCCGGCGGGTCCTGGACTTTCACGCCAGCCGCTTTCAACGCTTCCACAAAATCTTCATAGTTCAAATCCGGCTTTTGCAAATAGGCGGATATCTGCCCTACAAGCTTCAACACATCAGGTTTTTTAAGCCAGGAAAAAATAATGACGGGTATGGCACTGGTTTGGTTGCCAAATCTTAGCGAGTGAGCCGCATCCCAGCCTCTCACTTTACCGGGTAGTTCCGGATCGAGCACAATCAGGGCTGGACTGCGCTTCGCCAATTCCAGGACATCATCCCCGGTCCTGGCAAGTTGAATTCTCATCCCACTCTTTTCAGCAAAGCGCTGTAATAAGCGCGCCAGAAAAGGGTCTGATTCAGCAATAACACACAACCGATCATTTTTTGGGTCCAGGTTTGGCATAGGCGTCTAAAACAAAGCGAATAGATTGCTATTCGCGTTTTTTCTCAACTCTAGTTTGTCATAAACCTGCCAGGAAGTCTTGCAAATTTGGAGCTTGATTTTGGATTATTGGACAAAATGCGAAAAATTCTCTGGTTGCACAGTCGATAAATCCCCTGCTCTACTTTTCAGGATGGTCACCCCGCTGATATGCACCCGGTGCGACGCCCACTTCCTGTCGAAACACCCGATTAAAATAGCTGCTATCAGAAAAGCCAACAGATTGCGCCACTTCGGTAATATTTAGTTTACCCTGTTCCAGGAGCGCTTTGGCACGTTTGACCCGGTAACGATTAATATAAGCCATGGGCGTAATCCCCATTTCTTCGTGAAAACAATGCGTCAGGTAACGTTCCGTAATCGCAACGTGGTGCGCCAGATCAGCCCGTGAAACGGACTCGCCATAATGCTCGTGAATATAGGCCATCGCCTGCCGGACGGTGTGGGAGGCCTGGCTGCCCAGACGTTTGCTATGGCTCAAAGCCGCTTCTACTTGTCCAAGCACTTCATCCAAACTGAACAACCCCTTGCTCAGGACTGCCGCCACGCCTTCCTGCAATCTCAACATGTCGTGTGCAGTGAGAATTTGCGCTGAAATCACAATGACTGGCACATTTCGGATGGAATCCTGTTCACGCATCAAACGCAACATTTCAAAACCATCCATCTCAGGCATCATCAGGTCCAACAGCACCAGATCGGGGCAGTGCAGTTGCATGATTTCCAGGGCTTGTTTACCATTTTGAGCCTTGAGGATGCTACAACTGACCTGGTTTTCCAACATACGCACATGCATCTCAAGCACTTTGGGGTCGTCATCCACCACCAGAATGGTGGTGCGGCCTGGCTCACACTTTAACCCCAACCGTTCCAATGCATCGGAGAGTTGCACGCTGCCAATAGGCTTGGCGAGGTAATCCATCTCAAGCATGGAGCCTAGCGCAAGTCCGTCAGACAAACTGTAGAAAACCACGGGAATATCACACGTGTCAGGGCTTTGCTTGAGCAGCTGCATCAATTCCCATCCACGCTCAGTCGCGGGTTCATAATCCAGAACCACTGCTCCAGGCGGCTGCGAGATAACTTTCGCGAGCCAGTCCGACTCCTTTGAAACATCCAGCAGCTCTACATCGAAACCCTTGCGCTGTAAGTGTTGTTGCAACTGAGATGAGGCGTTTTCACTTAATAGAAGAACAATGCTGCTGCGACGGCGATGGGTTTCAAATTCTTTCGAAGCAGTTCCGATCACCGGCAAGCTGAAATAAAAAGTAGAGCCGGTTTCATCATCACCCGTTGAGCGCACGCCAATTCTGCCGCCATGTAACTCGATTAAGCGCCGTGTGATGGCCAGTCCGAGCCCCATGCCTCCGTAACCACGCGCCACACTACGTTCAGAGCGGCGGAATTCATCGAATATTACTTCCTGCTCATCCACTGGAATGCCCATTCCCGTATCGCTGACTTCAACCACCAAAACCTTATCTTCCACCGAGACCTTCATTGAAACATAGCCATCCTCTGTGAATTTTACAGCGTTGCTCAATAAATTGAGTGTCACCTGGCGCAGTCGGGTACGGTCTCCCATCACCAAAGGTAGGCTCGAAGGAATCCGTGTTCGCCATTCCAATCCTTTTTCGCGCACCATGGATTGACCCAGATCTGCGACTTCGGCAAACAAAGTGGATAGATCGAGTGGTTCTGCAACCAAGCGCAATTCCCCAGCCTGGTTACTGGCTAAGTCAAGCACGTCGCCAATCAGGCGAAATAGGTGCCTGGCGCTGGTATGAATACTGCTCATATCCTTGCGGTAAGAACCAGGCAACGGCGGGCTGCTGCCAGACTTTTCTTCCTGCAACATCATTTCGATCGTTCCAACAATCAATGCCAGAGGGGTACGTAGTTCATGACTGACCATCGACAGGAAACGGCTCTTGAGCACATCGGCTTGCTCGGCAGCCTTGCGCGCTTCGATTGCCTCATCAAACAATCGGATATTACGTTCAGTAAGGATGATGCGTTTAAGAGATGCGCTGATTTGACCGCCCAGAATTTCGTAAATCGCCTCCTCGTTGGGGTTTGCATCAAAAATGGCGTAACCAAGTTGGTCATCCCGGAAGAAAAGCGGTTCTACCACCAGGCTGTAGAGGCGATCCTGAATCAATAGTCCTTCAGGAAGTAAATGACTGGCCGGGAAAACCGACCCGGCTGGCTCAATTGGCACAATGTGATAATTTTCATAAGCAAAAGTGAAGCGCGCCAGATTTTCAGGATTGAGTGGATCCTCGTATAAAAAAATATAACAGTGTGAAATATTGAGCAACAACAGGGAACGTTCCAGAACATTTGTCAAATCCGCCGCATTGCTCACAACACTCAGGCTTTGACTTATCTCTCCTAAAATATGCAGCTTCTCGTCAGCCTGAAGTACTTGATAGGCATTGTGCCGCCGCGATGACTCGCCCAGAACGACCCGTGCTTGTTGGACAAGATTCTCAACACGCAACCTGGATTTTGGCTCAGTCAACTGCGAAATGGCAAACTGGCGCATAACAGAAATGATGTCATGCCATCTTGGGAAAGCATTATTTGAATGAGCGGTCTTTTGGAGTGCATCTGCGAGCAAACCAAGAAATTCGCCACTCGATTTGCCCCGGCTTTCATCCAGGAAGGCTTTGAGAAGAGGAGGAAAAACCAGGTACACCTGCTCATCGGGTGGGATCTGTAGAGCGCGAGTTGTGCCTCCAAAAACCAGGTCTTCCAACATTCGGATTTCATCTGTAAAAGAATCCAGCCTTTCTGTGTGCGGGATGGCTTCGGCATGCATGACCAGTGGATCCGAGCAGCCACAGGATTGACGCGCAACCATATGCGTAGGCAGAACCACCTTTGAAGGTACATCTTTTCCTTCCCGCATGGAAAGTACCATCAAGGTTGCCTGGTAAGCCTGTTCATAGAAGTGTAACAAAGCAGTAGTTAACGGAGGGTTGATTACCAGCCCCTGTTCCTCCCCATTAAGCCCTACAACTGCCACGTCTAGTGGAATTCGAACTCCAAAGGACTGGAGTGTTTTGATGGCACCGATTGCCATGTTATCGCTGGCTGCCACCAGGGCATCGAATCTACCCTGGTTTTCAGACCACAAAACCCTTGCTCCTTCTACCCCACCACTTTCCTTGAAATTGCCCTGATACACCAGGCCAGGGTCAAATGAAATATCATTTTCCTTTAAAACATCCAGGTAAGCCTGGTAGCGATCAATGGCCTCCTGGTGCCCGGCATGACCCCGAATAAACGCAATTCGGCGGCGGTTATGCACTGTAACAAGATGGGCTATCACCTCGTACATACCGTGATAATTATCCACCGTCACACCGGGGATACCGTCCAGGACGATGCCGGTGGTGACAACAGGCCTGGGACGATATTGCTGGATGAATGCAAAAGTCTCAGCCATATCCACCCAGGCATTCAGACCACCCATGATTACCAGTCCATCGACTGTCTGTGAATCCGCCATGCTATAAATGACATTTCTTTGGGATTCAAACTCAACCGGAGAATGTACCAAACGCCCCGGGTAACAGATGAGATTAACCCCGGCTTCCTTGGCAGCAGCCGCCGCCCCAGCCCAGATGGCGCGGTTGTTTGGATCAATAGCGCCTGTTGTTAATAACGCCAGGGTGATTGTTCTACTTCTTCCATTTTTCACTATTTGGAGAGGCGATTGCATTGGAAACACCGTCTTTACAGGGTAGGCTGGTCGAATTCGAGAATATTTAAAAATTCAGCTCTTCAGTTTATTAGCCACCCCCATCACCAATCATTGACGGGGATGCAATTTTGGAAGTGTGAGAAAAATTCAGCGAGCTGGAGAGAAAGTAGTGGCTAGCGCGCTG
>CAZLJB010000265.1:0-5283 GCA_964559195.1 uncultured Anaerolinea sp.
AAAAAACAGGTTCAACTGCTCATTTAACCGACTATAATTCACAGGCTTATGCCCCCTTCACCGCGAATTTTACTCAGCATCGATTACGAACCCTGGTTTGCGCTGACACGCCGCTATGACAAACTGAGCGGCAGCGACCGGCGCCAGGCCCTGGATGGCGGTTTTACCCGGCAAGCCCTTGAGCCAATCCTGGAAATGCTTGGCTCAGCCCAAACCAGCATCTACCTGGTGGGCGAAATAGTGGATTGGTACCCAGATCTTCCTGAAAAGATCATTGCGTCCGGGCATGAATTGGGACTACACTGCCAGATCCACCGCCCGCTGATCGATCCGTCTGAACTCGAGCGCGACCTGCAGGCCTCAGCCAGTTGGCGCGCAACCTATAAAGTGCGTGGTTACCGGGCCCCGATGGTCGGCATCCACGAAGACGCCTATGCGTTACTGGCCCAAAACGGCTTGAGCTACAGCTCATCCATCTACGCCCCGGCTGGAACCCTGCTGCAAAAAGGATCGATCTGGGAACTGCCAGTCAGCAGCCTGCCCCTGCGCGGGCCGTCCGTGAATTTGCAAGCTCCGCGCGATTTTTCGACTGGCCTGCTGCTGGGTGGCGAGGTACCCTATGGCTCATCTTTTATGGTTGGGCTGATGCCGGATATCATCCTGCGCATCCTGGAAAAGGAACTACTTGCCGGGCTGAGCCCGGTCATCATCCTGCATCCATACGAGCTGGTCCGCCCGCAAGCCTTTCTGCGGCGCATGGCCCCTGACCTGCTCTCACACCCCTTGCTGTTGCCCTTCACCTTGAATAAATCAAAATTTCTGGCCACGCTGCTGAAAAACTTCCCTGTCTCGGGGCTCGCAGCTTACCTGGATGAAAAATTCGCAGGAGGTGCTGTTTGATTGACGATTTACCCATAAAATCACGCCTGCGCCGCCTGGCCCAGGATGAACCTGCCAACTGGCCAGCCAGCCTGACTGGCCCAGCCACTTTCACAGTGCTTGATTCCTGGTCACATATAGTTCAGGCTGTTTATCGTTTTCCGGTTTACCGTTTTGAAACTGAGATCGAGGGGCTGGTGACTGGCATCCTGGCACTGACCCATGTCAAACACCCGATCTTTGGCAATTATCTGACCACGGCGCCATTTGGATCGTATGGCGGTTTTGCCTTCACTGCTCCCGAGGCACGCGACCAACTGCTGGCTGAAGCCCGGCTGTTGGCGGCCGAAGTAGGTGTCGAGTATGTCAACATCCGCTGGGCCAATCCATCCGGCAGCGATGAACCAGTCCCAACCGGCTGGCTGCAGCAGCCCATTTATGCCACTTACCGGCTGGAGCTTACCTCCAATCCGGATGAATTGATGGCCACTTTCAGCTCTGATCATCGTAACCACATTCGCAAGTCTGGCAAAAAAGGATTTATTATCAAATTTGGCCACCTCGATTTGTTGGAGGATGCCTATGAAGCCCTGGCGCGCTCGATGCAGGAACTTGGATCACCGTATCATGCCAAAGCCTACTTGCGCGCACTGGCGGAATCACTGGGCGAGACCTTCGAGTTTGCCGTGCTCTATACCCCGGATGGCAAACTGGCCGGAGCGGGTGTCTTCATCCTGCAAGACAAAGTGGCCACCAATCTACACGCCAACATTCTGCGTGAATACCGCTCGGATTACGCCGGCGAATTTCTATACTGGCAGGTGATCGAACATTATTGCCAGAAGGGTTACCAGGTCTTTGACCTGGGGCGCAGTCTGCTTGGTTCAGGGAATGAAACCTTTAAAATGAAGTGGAGGCCACGCAAAGAAATGCTATCCTACTGGTATGCGCTAAAACCCGGCGCAGAGCCGCCTGCCCTCAACCAGAAAAATCCGAAATTTGCGCTGGTGATCGCCATCTGGAAACGCCTGCCTGCTTTCATTGTCCGGCCGCTTGGCCCATTTCTGATCCGCGGATTGGCATAAACCAGTCACCGAAAACCGGACAAGGAGATATTCGATTGGAAACCAATTTTACCCAACTCTCTCAACTTGATCGCCCCGGCCTGATTAGTCTGGCAACTCTGCACAGCGCCGTCATGCACACGCTGCTCGCCGACCTGGGGTTGCCAATCGTAGTGCGCTATTACGAATGCGCACAAACAGACCCGGCTGTAATTAGTTTTTGCGCCTTCTCCGAGACTGGCGAATTCGAAGGTTGGGCGATCGGCTGCGCTGACCCGGCCGGTTTGTATAAAAAACTGCGCCAGCCGCCGATTTGGTTTGCCGGGCAAATGCTGCGGTTAGCGTTCACCCGGCCAGCGACCCTGGTCGATCTGCTTCGCTCGCTGATTGCACCCTCTGAACCGAATCTACTCAAACCTGGTCAAATTGAACTTACCTATATGGGCGTCGCCCCGGGCGCACAGGGACGCGGCCTGGGCAAAGCCATGCTCGCGGCCTTCATGCAGGCTTCCCGCCAGGCAGGTTATACTTCCGCCGCTATCAGCGTTGAAACAGAAAATTTAACCACCGTGCGGCTCCACACCCGGGCCGGGTTCCAGATCACCAAAACCTTTCGGGAAGGTCGTTTTGAACGCCACCGCATGGAATGTACGCTGTAATGAACCTGAAACGCTGGTTTGTAATTTGCCTTTTCGCGCTGACTCTCAGCGCTTGCTCGCTGACCCCATGCAGCGATGATCCGGCCTGTAAACGGGTACTATTTATCGGTAACAGTTATACCTATGTCAATGACCTGCCCAATACCCTGGTCAAACTGGCAAAATCAGGTAATCAAAGGCTGGAGATTGGCATGGCTGCACCGGGAGGCTGGTCGCTTTCGGATCATCTCAAATCCAACGATACCCTGAATGCGATCAAGGCTTCTAAATGGAATTACGTAGTTCTGCAGGAACAAAGCCAGATACCCGCCAGCGATCCAATCCGCAATTCCGAAATGTACCCGGCCGCCCGCGGGCTGGCTGGCAAGATCAAGGAAGCCGGCGCCGGACTGATTCTGTTTGACACCTGGGGCCACAAAGCTGGCTGGCCCGAAAACGGCATGCCCACCTATGAAGGCATGCAACACGCAATCAACTACGGCTACCTGACCCTGGCACAGCAGCTCAACGCCAGCGTGGCGCCGGTAGGGTATGCCTGGCTGGCGGTCTGGCGCCAAAACCCCAAGCTCAACCTGTGGCAGGATGACGGCAGTCATCCAAATGAAATGGGCACCTACCTGGCGGCCTGCGTTTTCTACACGGTTCTTTTCCATAAGAGTCCCGTAGGTCTGACGAGTGGGAATTTATCCAGCGCAGATGCCGCAATCCTGCAAAATATCGCCGCCGACACGGTTCTAAAAAATGAAAAAAAGTGGAAGCTTCCTTGAGAGTTTCTTTGTTCCTATGAAATATTTACGGAAAATCCCCATCCCTGTCTTCCTGCTGGGCCTGGCCCTGCTAACCTATGCCCTCTTCTTTTGGGAACGCGGCTTCTATTGGGACGAAGCCCCCTGGACCTGGATCTATTATCGTCTGGGTCCGGCCGCGCTGACCCAGACTTTTTCCACCAGCCGGCCATTCTGGGGACTGCTCTACCAGGCGCTGCTGCCCCTGGTTGGCGCACGCCCGTGGGCCTGGCAGCTGCTGATGGTGCTGATGCGCTGGTTGACTTCCGTCCTGGTTTGGGCTATCTTCCGGCAGCTGTGGAGCAAGGATGCGCGCCCGGCTTTGTGGACAAGCGCCCTGTTCCTGGTCTACCCCGGCCTTGGACAAAACTATATCGCCCTGATGTATACACATTTCTACATCATTCTGAACGCCTTCCTGCTCTCGCTTTATCTGAGTCTGTTGGCCGTGCAGCCCGGGCGCAGAGCCAACCTGCTGCACCTGGCGGCCCTGGCGCTATCGATCGTCAACCTGCTGACGATGGAATATTTCTATTTCCTTGAATTTTTTCGCATCGTTTTGTTCTGGTTTATGCACGAGCAACACCAACCCTGGAAAACCCGGCTGCTGCGTTCTATCAGGCTATACGCACCATACCTGGCCAGTTTTATCGCTGTCACACTCTGGCGGGCTTTTTTCTTTAAGAACCAGAACGCCAGTTATGCCTACAGTGGTTTGCAAGCCATCCGCGACAATGTCGTGACCGGCACACTCAAATTGCTGGCCAACATGCTGACCGCCTTTTGGGAAACCGTTCCACATACCTGGCTGTTTCCCTTTGAACCGCTCGATTTCAACAGCCTGGGGATGTACTCCAGTATAGCAGCCCTTGGGCTGGCTGTATTTGCCACCCTGCTGGTAGGACTATATCTGCGCTCGCATGGTTCACCAGAAGGCGCTGGTTTTTCCCGCACCTTCCTGATCCTGGGATTATGCGCCTGGGTTCTGGGCGGCGGAGCCTTCTGGCTGGTTGGTGAAAAAACCCTGCCTCAACTGCATTTTTCAGCGGACCGTTTCAGCATGTCCTTCATGCTCGGCTCAAGCCTGCTGATGGCAGGCTTGTTGGGGCTATTAAACAAATACCCTCGCCTACAGTTCAGCCTGCTGGCCCTGTTGATCGGGTTCTCGGTGGGTAAACAGTTTCAGATCAACAGCCTGTACCGGCACGACTGGGACACTCAGCGCAGCCTGTTCTGGCAGATGTCCTGGCGTATCCCGGCCTTGCAACCTGGCACCAGCCTGCTTTCAAACGATCTGCCAGTCACGCTCTTCAGCGACAATTCGCTGACCGGCCCATTAAACTGGATCTATTCTTCACCCGGTAAAATGGAACATATCCTGTACTTTGCATCCGTGCGCACGCAGGCCGGCCGCGCACTGGGCAGTGGGCTGGAACCCGGCCTGGCTTTTACTCAGAATTACCTGGCAACTACTTTTTCTGGAAATACTTCAAAAATGGTGGTTTTTATCTTCGCGCCGCCCGGCTGTCTGCGAGTGCTGGACCCTCAGATCGACCCCTTGAACAAGCTGCTGCCGCCCCTGCTGCGTGAGGCCGCTCACATCAGCAACCCGTCCATGATCCTGGCCTCCCCGGCGGCCACTTTACCCGATTTCTACAACCCGGAAATCCAACGCGGCTGGTGTACCAGCTTCTCGCAAGCCGAACTGGCCCGCCAAAACGGCGAATGGCAGAAGGCCCTCGATCTGCGCAGCCAGGCCCTCAAACTGGGCGAACACTCGAATGACCCGCTGGAAAATTTTGTCTTTATAGAAGCCTTTGCTCATACAGCCGGCTGGGACGAGGCCCGCAAACTCAGCCGCGAAACCTACAAATTCTCCAAGGAATACATGCGCCC
>CAZLJB010000266.1:0-5267 GCA_964559195.1 uncultured Anaerolinea sp.
GCCATCCATGCCCGCCCCGCTCAACCCTTCAGACCGCTCAAAATAACCCCGCGGATAAAATAGCGCTGCAGGAAGATGAACAGGATCAGGATTGGAATGGTGGCGATGGTTGAACCGGCCATTAACAGGTTGTAAGCGGTGCCATGCAAGGTCTGGAATTCTGTCAGACCCAGCGAGACGGTGCGCATTTCGGGCCGCGTGATGATGATCAGCGGCCACAATAAGTTATTCCAGCTATCCAGGAAGGTGAAGATCGCCAGCGTAACCATCGGGGTTTTGGAGAGCGGCAGGATGACATGCCAAAAAATCCCCAATTCACTGTCGCCATCAATCCGGGCGGCATCGATTAACTCGTTGGGGATGGAAAGGATGAATTGGCGCATCAGGAACACGCCAAAGGCACTGATGGCCCAGGGCACAATCAAGCCTTGATAGGTGTTCAACCAGCCAAAATTTCGTACGATGATGAACAACGGCACCATGATGGCCTGAAAAGGGATCATCAAGGTGCTCAGGATGGCAATAAATAGAAAATTCTTACCCCTGAAGCTGTACTTCGCAAAGCCATAGCCTGTCAGTGCGGCGAAAAATACATTTAACACGGTTGTGCAGACACCCACAAACAGGCTGTTCAGAAAATAGCGGCCAAAGGGGGCGATCTGCATGGCCTGAATGTAATTCTCCGGCATAAATGGGGCCGGGATCCACTGAAATGGCACCTTGAAAATATCGTTGGTTTGCTTGAAGGAGCTGGAGAGCATGTAAAATACCGGCAGGAAAAATACCAGCGCACCCAGCGTCACGATAATAATGACCAGCAGCCCAGGCGTAAAAATCAGAGCCAGCTTTCCGGCCAAACCCGGTTGGTACTTGTGTTTCTTATCGGTTACAGATTGCATATTGAGAACCTCTGCGGGAGTGCACCAAACATAAGGTCAAGCATGCGGGGCCGGAATTCCATCAAACCAACCTGGAAGTTTTTATGGGTCCAACCAGCTGCCAGCTGGTGCAGCAAACCGGATCGAATTCGGCCGGAGCGTGCGCCATGCGGCAGGTTAAACATAGGTAATATCCTCGGTCGGCACATAACGGAACTGGATCAGGGTCAGGATCATGATGAACAGAAACATGATGATGGCCATGGCGGAGGCATAACCCATATACTGGTATTGAAAGGCACTCAGATAAATATATAGCGAGATAACATTGGTGGCGTCACTTGGGCCGCCCTTGGTCATGACGTACTGGTAGGTAAAGGTTTGGAAAAAATTAATGATCGAAATGACCAGCACCAGCAAGGTGGTTGGTTTTAATAAGGGCAGGGTGATGTACCAAAAAGATTGGCTCGAATTTGCGCCATCCACCCGGGCGGCATCATAGAAATCTTCTGGAATGTTTTGCAGCCCGGCGATAAAAATGACCATATAGAAACCGACCGACTGCCAGACGTTCAGGATGATCAAGGCCCAGGGCGCCATGCTGCTGCTGGTGATCCAGCGCGGAGGATCCTGGAGGATGGTTCCGAGCAGCGCGTTAATCAGTCCGGAGGGATGATAGAGCAGGCGCCAGACAATTGAAACCACCACCCCAGAGAAAATAATCGGCAGGAAATAGAGCATGCGGATAAAATCCCGGCCGATAAAGTTGCGCTGCAAAATCAGGGCCAGCCCCAGGGATAGCAACAAAGTGGGGATTGAACTGCCAATCACAAAACCCAGGGTATTGATGATCGTAATTTTAAAACGCGGGTCCGAAAACATGTGGGTGTAATTTTCCAGGCCCACAAATTTAGGAGCGGTCATCAGGTTGTAATCTGTAAAACTGATGAAAAAAGCATTGATCATCGGGTAAAAGGCGAAGATGGCAAAAAAGATAAAGGCGGGCAAAACAAAAGATAAACCCCACAGGGACTGCCTGGCATAAATGCTCAAACCCTTTTTCTTTTGGGTGGTAGTGATGGTCATTTTTACCTCTTGCAAACCCGGGGAGGAAATTAACTTTCCTCCCCGGGACATCAGAACACAAAAACCTAAACGCCGGGCCTGGTTTTACTTTTGCGCCAGAAGGGCGTCGATTTCTGCCTTGGCCTGGTCTAAAGAGCCCTGGACCGGAGCCCGATCAAGCACCGCGCGCTGCACGGCCCGGACGAGCGAATCCGCAATTTCAAAGGACTTGGGATGGGTCGGCCAATAGGGCGTGCCCTTCATATCTTCCAGAAAGACATTCAGAAAGGGCGTATTTTTGAAGGTCGCAGAATTGGTCAGGGCAATGGTTGGCTGGAGCAAACCGCCGGCCTTCAGATAATCTTCCGGATGTGAAGACAGTTCCTTGATCAGCTTGGTGCAGATCAATTGTTTTTCGGGGCTGCTTTGAGAGTTGACAAACAAGCCATAAGCATAAAGGAAGGAACCGGTCTTGTTGACGGCATCTTTCCAACGCGGCATGGGCATCACCACGAATTGATCCGCCGCCGCGCTCTTCTGGTCACCAAGATACGGGCCATACCACGAACCGCCCAGGAACATGCCGACCGAAGTATCGCCAAAGGCCAGGAAGCCGACCGTCAGCGAAGGATCGCCCAGCTTTTCTTTGACTACCCAGTCCTGTTGGAATTGGAGCGATTTAACCCAGGGCTCCGTATTGACCATGGATTGGGTGCCATCCGCGTTAAAGATTGTCCCGCCGAGCTGGTAAGCCATCCCGGCCAATGACATCGCCGGCGAGGTGGCATCATCCGCCTGTCCATAGGTGAAATCGAACATACGGCGGGTTATTTTCGACCCATCATATTTGGTAAGCGTCTTGCCCAACGGCAGCATGGCTTCCCAGGTGGCCGGCATATCCTTTTCGACCGACAACCCGGCATCTGTGAACATTTTCTTATTAACAAACATGGCGTAATTGCTGACTTCGGACGGCATGGCGTAAAGCTTGTCAGCCTGGATCAAACCGTTCAGGGTGCCTTCAACATAGGTGGATTTTAGCTGGTCAAGACTGCTGAAACCCAACACGGATAGATCCAGCGGGGCCACGGCGCCCTGGGCCAACAAACGGCCAGCGCTGAAGTTCAACAGGTTAAAGCAATCCGGGCCTTCGCCACCCGCCAGGGCCGTGGTGAGTTTGGTCAGGTATTGGACGTCATCGCCCGGGCCGAGCACATAGTCAATTTCTACCCCGGGGTTATCGGCCTTGAACTTTTCCATAAAGCCACGGTCCAGTTTTTCGCGCGGGGGAAAATCATGCGACCAGAACGAAATCTTGACGGTCGCCGCGGCCGGTGCGGCCGGTGCGCTCGTGGCGGCTGGGGCAGCCGGTGCAGCCGGTGCGCTCGTCGCAGCCGGGGCGGCCGGGGCGGCAGTTGGCGCAGCCGGTGCGGCGCAGGCTGCAACCAGGGACAGTATCACCACACAAACTAAAAATACGATCATTTTATTCTTCATACCGATCTCCTTTGGTTTTTTGAATGGTTATGTTATTGGATGAGATTGGCCCAATGTTCCAATTAATTCGATGGCGGTCTGCTCGATCAATTTGGCCGTGACAGGCGCAAAGGGCGCCGGCAGACCATACAGGTAAAATGCCTCCAGGACTTCGTAACCTCCCAGTCCATAATCTTCTGGCAGGGGCACATAGCCAACCGACCCGTTTGCATAGGTGGCAACCAGGGTATTAAATTGTGGCGTAGCCTGCTTGATTGCGAAACCAATCTTGACGAACAATTCCGCCGGAACCGCCAGCAGGGCCGTCTGCCCCAACTGGAAGGCCTGCAGGTTGATGGCAACTGATTTTAAATCGCCATCCCCAATCGTTTGCTGGGGCCGCGAACCCATGCTGTATAACCAGGCCATGAAATTTTCGAGCGTCAGCTTGCCACCCGCGTCCTCCAGCTCGACAAGCTGCGGCAATTGATCCGCATATTTTGAGACCGGCTCCAGGGGCAGCAGAATTTGGCGGTTAACCACATCGATCGACAGATCGGCCCGGGTTTCAATCCCGGCCCAGACCTTGACCACTTCGCCGCCGATCTCGGTGCCCAATTGGTAAACCAGCTCCATCCGGTCGGTTGGCTCACCGGGTACGGGGTTGATATCCGCCGCGGCGCCCTGGATGAATAAACATTTGGCGCCGGTGATCTTCTCAACCAGATCGTACATCACCCCGGGCCAGTCACGTGAAATCACGTTGCTGCCGTTTCCAAGCACGACCGAATGGCAGGCATAGTTGACAAAAACGGCCAGCGGGCTGCCATCCAGGCTATCAATCCGGATGACACCGACCTGTTCATCGATTGGCCGCTGCGGGTTGCCGGCGATGACGGTGACCCCATCCGGGCCGGTCAGACGGCGGTTCATTCCAATGCGGGCTTTGCCATTGCCAAAACCCATTTTGGCTGGTTTCAAATTTTGGTGAGCCATACGAATACAACCAGCCAGCAGATAGGGCAGGTTGGCCGTATAAACCTGTTCAATTAGAGGCCGGTCCTGATCTGCCACGGGCGCGGGGCCCGAATGACAATGGGTTGCGCAAAACATGATATGGCTGGCCGGCAGACCGGTTTCGACGCTGACGAGCTTCTGGACGGCTTCAATCAGAGCCGGCATGAAGAATAAAATATCAACGCTCAGGATGACCAGTTCAGTGTTGCCATCCTTGATCGCGACGGCCGTGGCGAACAGATCGTCATGCAGACCGTGCGAGCTTTCCGCCCGCTCCATGCCAACCAGGTAAATCCCGACTGGAGGAGAAATAATTACACGGGCAACTCCGGCACTGATCGAATTCATATTGAAAACCTCCTGGGGTATGGGAAATATTGGAATAAGTTTTGGGTGAACTGATTTGAGCAGATGGATTTCTGGTCGTTGCGGGTCAAAGGCCCCAACCTGGGGAAAGATGGATTGTGATGGGTATATCGAGCTGAGAGATCAGGCGTTGATTAAATATCTGGCTGCGATGGATTTCTGGACAGCCAGGCTAATTTTCTAAAATAGATTTATCAGTAAAACTGGCGATACCACGGTCAGGATAAAACAACCCGGGGGCTGCGCAGGTTCTTTTGACCAGCATATTACCGACAAATCATTATAATTAGTTGCTAAACTTTAATAAGTATATAAAAAATTATAATGATTCAAACTCGTTTGTCAAGCACCGCTTTGGCTGCGGGTGTGAGTAGGGGCGGTTGGGATGGACCTTTGCCCCGGCCGCCTGGGAACGCCTGGGACTAAAGTCCCGGCTCAGGACTCAAGAAAGTCCTTCGGACTCTC
>CAZLJB010000267.1:0-5249 GCA_964559195.1 uncultured Anaerolinea sp.
TGGGACGATAGCCAGGTGACAGTCACCTTAAAGGTGACTGTCACCTGCACTTATCATCTCCGCTCTCGCAATGACAATATAAGGGCAACCTCCTGATGACAAAAACAAAAAAGGCTCCTTTTCGTGTATTTCGTGTCGTTCGTGGTAACTGATCTTCCTCTCCAAATGACATAATTGTCATCTCATCATCGAGTACCACCGAAGGCGGTATGTACGAATCTCGCAATGACAACGAGGGCGAGAAAGATTGCCGCGTCACAATTTTTGTTTTCTCACCCAAGAAAACATCCTGTGATGTTCTACTTATTAAGATTATAAAGTCACTTTTACCGGACGTCAATTCTTGCGAACAATCAAACAATCGATTAGAATTGACCTATTGTACGTACATTATACCAGCCCAAAATCGATTGGAATTGATAGAAAAATGCCCATGCTGCCTCGCGAACGTGTCATCGCCTCACTAAACCACCAGGAACCCGACCGGGTACCCCTGGCGCTCGGCGGCGGCCCTTACGGCCTGGTCGACGAGCTCTACCTGCGCCTGCTCAGCCACCTGGGGCTCGGACAGCCCGTGCCACCCTTCCGCAGCGGTCACAATATTTCCTACATGGATGATCGCCTGCTTGAACGGCTCGGCACGGATACCCGCTACTGCTGGCCCGGTCTGCTGCCCAACAGCCCGGTCAACCCTGGCCCGGACGAAAACACCTTTTTTGACTCCTATGGACAGGTCTGGAAGCGCGCCGTGCCCTACTTCTACACCGGCGCCGGCCTGCTGGAAAACGCCTCAGATATAGCCGATATCGAACGCCTGGTGCGCTGGCCCGATCTGACCGATCCACGCTGGACTGCCGGCCTGGCCGAACGCGCCCGCGACCTGCGCGAAAACACCAGCTATTTCGTGATCATGCGCATGGTCGCCTCGCATGGTCCCTTCCAAACCGCCTGCGACCTGCGCGGCACCGAGAACTTTCTCTCTGACCTGGCCCTGCGCCCCGAATTTGCCCGCAGTCTGCTCGACAAGATCACCAGCTCCATTGAAGGCTTGCTGCGCATCTCCATGCAGGCCGCTGGCCAATGGTTCGACCTGCTCGAACTACCAGGCGATGACTACGCCGGCAACAAAAACCTGCTCATCTCCCCGGCCATGTTCCGCACTTTCATCAAACCCTGCCTGTCACGCCTGGTCACAGTCGTCAAACAAGCCAACCCCCACACAAAAGTCATGCTGCACAGCGACGGCGCCATCACCAGCCTGATCCCTGAGATCATCTCGATCGGCGTGGATGTCATCCACCCGCTCGAACCCCTGCCCGCCACCGACATCCCGGCCATCAAGGCCCGCTATGGCGCTCAGGTCAGCTTCCTCGGCAGCATCGATATCTCACACGCCATGCGCGGCACTCAGCAGGCTGTCCGCCAGGATCTAGAACGCTGCCTGGCCCAGCTCGCCCCGGGCGGCGGTTACATCCTGGCGCCCTCCAACCATCTCCAGGCCGATGTCCCGCCTGAAAACGTCCTGGCCCTCTTTGAATTGGCCCAAAAATTGGGGAAATACCCACTCGGGAGTCAGATTTGACGCCTGAGACCCATCCCATCCTGCCCTACTCGCCGGTCGATGTCCACAGCCCGGTGCCGCTCTACCACCAGATTTACCTCGACCTGCGCCAGATGATCCAACGCAGCCTGATCCCGATCGGTGGGATGCTGCCCCCAGAAATGGAAATCTGCCACGCCTACCGGGTCGGCCGCCAGACCGTCCGCCAGGCCATTGCCCGCCTGGTCGACGAGGATATCGTCGAGCGCTTTGCCGGGCGCGGAACCTTCGTGCGCGAACAGCTCCAGCACGTCCAATTTTTCCTGGACCGCTCCTTCAGCCAGCAAATGCGCGAACTGGGCCGCGTACCCCACTCCCGCCTCCTCAGCCTGCAAACCGCCAGCCTGGAGACCGAAAACCTGCCGGAACTGGCAGCCTGGCAGGGCAAGGCCTGCCTGGTGATTGAACGCCTGCGCCTGGGGGATGCGGACCCGATCTGCCACCAGGTCAGCAATGTGCTCACCGAAAGCTGTCCGGGCCTGGAACAGCAGGATTTCTCCAGCCAATCGCTGTATGAGATCCTGTCCACCCGCTACCAGATCACCATCACACGCATTGACCATGTGGTGCGGGCCGTGGCTGCCGATGAATACCGCGCCGACCTGCTGGGTGTCAGCCCCGGCAGCCCCCTGCTGCACGTCCACACCACCGCCTACAGCGATTCTGGTGCCGTGATTGAACACTCCTCCGCCTACTACCGCGCTGACCGCTACGAATACAGCACCACCCACACCCTGCCGGGCTGATCCCCGCCACCCGCAAACATTTCTCTTTATCCATCGACCAACCTTACCAGGAGCAACCATGAATTCCGCTTTCGAATACATCCGCCAATCCCAGGCCATCCTCGAACGCATCCAGACCAGCCAGATGAGCGCCATTGAAAGCGCTGCCGAACTGTGCGCCCGCAGTATTGCCGGAAACGGCCTGGTGCACATGTTCGGAACCGGTCATTCACGCATCTTTATCGAAGAGATGTTCCCGCGCCACGGCAGCTTTCCCGGCTTCCACCCGATCGTCGAACTCTCACTCACCTTTCACAACGTGGTCGTAGGTGCCAACGGCCAGCGCCAGGCCATGTTCCTCGAACATGTCGAAGGCCTCGGGCAGGTCATCCTGCGCAATTTCGTCTTCTCCCCGCCCGATTGCTTCCTGCTTTTCTCCAACAGCGGCATCAATGAAGTCGTCATCGATGTGGCCAGCGAGGCCAAACGCCTGGGCTACCCGGTCATCGCGGTCGTCTCGCTCGATCACTGCGCCCACTCCAGTGCCCTGCACTCGAGTGGCAAAAAACTGCCCGACCTGGCCGATATCGTGATTGATAACTGCACCCCCGCCGGCGATGCCCTGGTCAACATCCCCGGACTGCCCGACCCGGTTGGGCCCGGTTCCACCATCGGCGCAGCAGCAGTCACCAATGCCATCAAATGCCTGATCGCCGAAAAGCTGACCGCCCTCAACCTGCCGCCCATCGTGTTGACCAGCAGCGTCCTGATCGGCGGACCGGCCTCCAAAAAACGCTTTGACGATTGTTACGACGACTACCGCTCCCGCATCCGCAAGGTTTACGGTGGCTGAGTTGCGCCTGGACGGCAAAACTGCGGTCATCACCGGCGGGGGCAGCGGCATCGGACGCGCCACCGCCCAACGCTTTGCGGCCGAAGGTGCGCGCGTGATCATCTTTGAGATTGACCCGGCCAACGCCAGCCAGACCCTGGCCAGCGCCCCGGGCAAATTCCCGGTCGAAAGCCAGATCCTGGATCTGACCCAGGCCCCGCAGGTCGAAGCCGCTTTTCAACAGCTGCTCGAGCGCTGCGGCAGCCTGGATGTGCTGGTCAACGTCGCGGGCGGCTCAGGCCGGCGCTGGGGCGATGGCCCCACCGCCGAATGCACGCTCGACGGCTGGCATAAAACCCTCGATCTAAACCTGAACAGCCTGTTCTACTGCTGCAAATACGCCCTGCCGTCCATGCTGGCCAGGCAGACCGGTGTGATCGTCAACATCGCCTCCGTGCTCGGGCTGGTGGGCGGAGACCAGGATTTCGCCACGCACGCCTATGCCGCCAGCAAAGGCGCTGCCATCAGCCTGACCCGCTCGATCGCCTCCTTCTACGCCCCGCACGGGCTGCGCGCCAACGTCATCCTACCCGGGCTGATCGCCACCCCCATGAGCCGGCGCGCCCAGGAAAATGAACACATCCGCGCCCGCCTGCCCGAGCTGCAACCGCTGACCGGCGACTTTGGCTCCGCCCTGGATGTGGCCAACGCCGCGCTTTACCTGGCTTCACCAGAATCCGCCTTTGTAACCGGCGCCGTCCTGACCGTCGATGGCGGCTGGACCGTCCGCTAAGCCCCTCCGTCAGGAATCAACCCATGACTATTTTCGACCAGTTCTACCAGACCGGCGTCATCCCGGTCGTAGAAATCGATGACCCCAACGCGGCCCTGCCCCTGGCCCAGGCCCTGGCAGCCGGCGGCCTGCCGGTCATCGAGATCACCCTGCGCACCGGCGCCGCCCTGGAAGCCATCCGGCGCATTGCCAGCGGCACACCTGACATGCTGGTCGGCGCCGGTACAGTCATCAACCCGGAACAGGCCAGCGCCGCTGTCCAGGCCGGAGCCCGCTTCCTGGTCTCGCCCGGGCTGCCGGAACCGGTCATCCGTTGGGCCCAGGCCCATTCCATCCCGGTCCTGCCCGGCGTCCTGACCCCCACCGAAATCATCCAGGCCATCAACCTGGGGCTCTCGATCCTGAAATTCTTCCCATCCGAAAGCATGGGTGGTTTGAAAACCCTCAAAGCCATCTCAGATCCTTTCCCCGGCCTCAAGTTCATCCCCACCGGCGGCATCCGCCTGGATAACCTGGCCGAATACCTGCGCGATCCCAAAATCCAGGCAGTGGGTGGCTCCTGGCTTTGCAAACGTGCCCTGATTAACTCCGGCCAGTTCGCTGAAATTGAACGGTTGGCCGCTGAAGCCGCCCAAATCGTCACAGAAATTCGCTCCAAGGAGACCCCATGAAAAACCAACCCCTGCGCACCACTGTTATTGGCAGTTACCCCTTCCCCTCCTGGCTGGAGTTTGCCAGCCAGCACCTCGATCAATTCGGCTCGGCCGAAATCGCTGAATTACAGGAAGATGCCGTTATCGCGGCCATCCACGACCAGCTCTCAGCCGGGTTGGATGTCATCACCGATGGCGAACAATCCCGCTTTGATTTCAACCTGTCCTTTTACGGCTTCCTGCAGGGCATCACCACTCCGCCGCTGCCTTTGCGCGTCTTCGGGCCGCCCGCCCACGACCAGCGCGGCAAGCACGACATCATCGATCAGTTAAGCGCCCCCAAAGGGCTGGGCGTGGTCGAAGAGTTTAAACGCCTGCAGCGCCTGGCGCCCGCCGGTCCAACCCTCAAGGCCAGCGTCCCGGGGCCCTACACGCTCAGTGGCCGGCTGAACCCCAATCCGCGCTACCCCGATCGCTACGCCATCACCGAAGCCCTGATCCCGATTGTGCGCGCCGAGCTGCAAGCCCTGCTGGCCGCCGGCTGCACCGAAATTACCATCGACGAACCTTCCATGAGCTGCTATGCCTATAAGGAAGACACCCGGCGCCTGGTCGATATCTTCAACCGCACGGTTGCCCCAGTCGT
>CAZLJB010000268.1:0-5247 GCA_964559195.1 uncultured Anaerolinea sp.
AAATTCGACACCAGGCGTTATTAAATACGGCCTTAATAGTGGGAGTACGGTAGGGTGGCATCTCAAGGATCAAACCAGGTGTATCTTCAGGTAGCAAATGGGTCAGGATCCGGCCTGTTATAGCGATCACAAACAGGTTGAAAACGTATAATCCCAGGGCGGCCAGCGGGCCGAGATAAAACGCCACCAGCCCAAACACGACCGCCAGCCTGGCTGCACATGGCACCAGCGTCGCCAATGCGGCAGCCATAAACCTGTCACGTGGTTCTTCAAGTGTTCGAGTTGACATGATAGCCGGCACATTGCATCCATAGCCAAGGATAAAAGGCACAATTGCCTTGCCATGCAGCCCTATCCGGTGCATGAGCGCATCCATCAAAAAAGCCACCCTGGGTAAATAACCGACATCTTCCAATAGACCCAAGCCCAATAAAAATGGCAGCAAATATGGCAGCACAATTGCGATACCTGCCGTGACCCCTTGTAAAATCCCGCTCACCAACACACCCAAAATACTTTGATGGCCAAGTGGTCCAACCGCCATCCCGATTAATTTATCAAATATAACCAACAAGGGCGGTTCAATCAGCCGGCCAATTCCATAAACAGCCTGAAAAAACGCCAGCAGAATCAGCAGGAGAGTTACATAGCCCCAAACTGGGTGCAAAAAAACATCATCCATGCGATCCCGCCAGGTCAGATTGCGTAAACCTTGTTTGACAAATTCAGCTTCGAGGTCCTGTCCAATCTTGTGGCGAGCCAGAGGTTGATCAGCCTGCATGGAATACCGTTGGGAGTAATTGGCTTTAATCCGCGCTTCTTCCAGCCCGGCAAGAAATAGACCCTTGACACCCCGTCCCTTGCTTGCGATCAGTGGTACTACCTTTACGCCCAGCTTTTTCTCCAAACCAGGCCCATCCACTTTCAAACCCATGCGCAGGGCTTCATCCATCATGTTCATCGCTACTAAGACCGGTCGTTCCAGGGCCAAAAGCTCAAGCGTTAACTCCAGGGATTGGGCTAACCGGGAGCCATCCACGACATTAATGATCAGGTCCACTTCTCTTGACATTAAATAATCTTTTGCGACTGCTTCGGCCGGGTTTGACCCACTCAGCATGTAAGTTCCGGGCAAATCCACCAGGTCGATAACCTGCCCCGAGACGCGAACCTTGCTTTCGGTAAAAGTAACAGTAGTACCATGAAAATTACCGGTTTCGGCTTTATACCCGGCAACCTGATTGAATAATGTGCTTTTTCCGCAATTTGGTCGACCAACCAACACAAATCTCATAACACCAACTCCACCAGGATTTTTTGAGCAATGGCCCTGCCAAGGGCCAATTCCCGTCCGCTGACTTCTATTAGCAAAGGACCCTTCATGGGCGCCGCCCGTAAAATTCGCGCCAAATCACCGGGGTATAATCCATGCTGAAGTAAACGGTTCTGAAATTTCGCCCCTCCTTCAAAACCGGTTACTTTTACCCAGATTCCTGCTTCGATATCAATTAAATGCATTCTAATCCTTTCATTAGCACCTGATTTTACCGTATCAGGGATAAAATAAGATTGTTTGATAAAGCAGTTGACAGTTTTACCGGTTTTAAGCATTTTCCTTTAACAGGAAAGTGATCTTCAGTTTTTCCCTGACCCCAAAAAAGGGTTATAGCGCATGATTATTTCAAACCATATAAATCATGCGGCCATTTTATTGGAATTTGACGCGGACCTTAACACGACCGAGATTGCCGTGCAAGGAATAATATTATGAATTTCGAGATCACACCCTATTCAATTATCAGCGGCATTGGAGCGATTATGGCCATCATGGTGGCCATAATCGCCCAAAACCGTCAGGACGTACCTGGAGGAAAGTCACTGACCGTACTCTCAATTGCGGCTGCAGTATGGTCAGGCGGAGCTGCTCTTGAATATGCAAGCCCCGGTATTTCCGGACAAATCATCTGGTCAAAAGTTGAATATTTAGGCACTGTCAGCTGTCCGGTTTTACTGCTGACTTTTGCCCTTGAATACAATCACATGACTCAATGGCTTACGCGCCGCAATATCATCTTGCTGTTTATTGTGCCACTCATCACCCTGCTGCTAGCCATTACAAATGAATGGCACGGCCTGATTTGGTCGAGCTTCACCCCCGGACCGGCGGGTAATAATTTGATAATATTCGGGCATGGGCTTGCTTTTTGGATCGGAGCAGTAGGTTATTCTTATTTGATCATGTTCGCAGGAACGATCCTTCTGATTCGAGGGGCACTCAATTTACCAGCACCCTACCGGCGCCAATTATTTTTAGTTGTGATTGCCGCTTTGCTACCCTGGCTGGTCAATGCCGTTTACCTGGCAGGTCTCAGCCCAACACCTGGGCTGGAACCTACTCCGCTTGCAGTTGTTTTTGCGAGCACATTTTTCGCATTAGCAATTTTTCAATTCCAATTGCTTGATCTGGTTCCGATCGCCCGCCATACGTTGATTGAAACCATGTCGGAAGGCATGCTTGTACTTGATCAACAAAACCGGGTGGTGGATGCAAACCCAGCCGTCCAAAGCATGATCGGAGATCAACCTGTCATCAAAATTGGTGGTTACATCGGTGATATTTTTTCTGGCTGGCGTGAGTTAAAAAAATTGTTCTTACAAAATAATCCTGAAGCCCGAACTGAATTAACCATTGAAACCAGTGATGGCCGCTACCTTGAAATAAACATTTCACCGGTACACGATCGGAAGGGCCGGTTTTCAGGCCAATTCGTTGTACTGCGCGATATCACCGAAAAAAAGCAAATCCAGAATGAAATCCAGACCGCAAATGAAATTTTGCGGCTCAAATTGACGGAAATCGAAACCCTGCAGGCAAATCTGCGAGAACGTGCCATCAGAGATTCGCTGACCGGTTTATTCAACCGCCGCTATCTCGATGAAACCATGGATCGGGAAATATCCCGTGCCAGGCGTGAAAATTACGAAGTTTCAGTCCTTATGATTGATATCGACCACTTCAAACAACTGAATGATACCTATGGACACAAAGCCGGGGATCACGTCTTGAAAGCATTGGGTGATTTTTTACTTGAAAGCGTTCGTCTAGGTGATATCGTGTGCCGGTATGGCGGAGAAGAATTTATTATCATCATGCCCGGAGTGCGCATCTCCGACGCTCACTCGCGGGCTACCTCAATTTGCAAAAATTTAAGTAACCTGAGCATTCATAACAATGGGGTGGAATTGCATTCGACAGTTTCAATTGGCGTGGCAAGTTTTCCAAAACACGGTACCAACGCCGATGACATTATCCGCTCGGCGGATTCTGCTATGTATGCCGCCAAAGAAGCCGGGCGGAACACGGTTTGGATTAAATCATAACCCAACTTCCTGGCTTCGCACAAGTCTGATAACAATTCGGCCACATACCGCAGGCAATTCCCATTATAAATTTCCGTAACTACCCACCGGGTGTTTTCTCGGATTAGAAAACATCCCCTAACAAGGATAAAGGTTTTTTTTGTGAGTTTTCACGGGAAGAAGCCCCGTGAAAACTCACAAAGCAGGGAAAACCACTTGATTTTGTTCGTCCCGGCGGCAAAAATCAGGATAGGTTTGTTCGAAACCGAAGGGCGGTGTGTAGATACAAATTTTCGGTAAAATAATAACTCTACAAAACTCTTCGTACAATAATTCACAATGGGGGTAAAATTTAGGCTAATAATAATCAAACAAGGAGTTCGTCAATGAAGAAAATTTTACTGTATGTAGTTATCGGTGGATTGGTCTTATTTGGCCTGATCCAATTAATTCCGGTTGACCGCACCAATCCACCCATCACACGTGAACCCAACTGGAGCAACCCGCAAGCACGTGCTCTGGTAAAAGAGCATTGCTTTCAATGCCATAGCAATGAAACTGAATGGCCCTGGTATAGTACCATCGCCCCGGCCTCCTGGTTGATTAAATATGATGTCGTAGCCGGCCATTCAAGATTTAATTTTTCAGAATGGGATCAGAATCCGGGCAACTTGAGCGAAATGGTTGAAGCGATCGATCGCGGCAGAATGCCACCCTTACAATATGTAATTTTCCACCCCAGTTCCAAACTCGATCCACAACAAAAACAAGCTCTGATCGATGCTTTGACAGCGACTTTAAAGTAACCATTTTATTCAAAGAGTGGGTTACTTCCTGTTGGCTAAATGAAGCGTATCCAAAACCCAAAAAAACTCAGGATTGGGGCATCAAACAAGCCATCATTCGATCTTCCAAAATCCCCGGATTTCCCGGGGATTTTATTATCCTTCTTCTTGTAGCAAACCAAGTACTTCCGGTAATATTATTGAATTGCATGCCAGCGCTTCATTAAATAAATGACCGGGCCGGCCATCCCAACTACCAAAGAAACCGCCCGCTTCTTTCAGAATAACCGGAAAAGGACCGCAATCCCAAATAGCCATGATCGGGTCCAGCATCACTTCTGCGCGACCGGTTGCCACGGCCAGGTATCCATACGCATCACTCCAACCGCGTGCGGCGTAAGCACGTGAATGTATCCGCTCCCAGGCTGACTTACGACCGTATTTACTCATATTTCGAATATTGGTGAAACACACCCAGGCTTTTTCCAGGGATGAGACGTCCGATACATGCGCGCGCCGTCCATTCCACCAGGCGCCTTCCCCTTCCGCTGCACACAACATTTCGTCTGTGCCAGGGTAATAAGCCGCGCCAACTTTGACGACTCCATCGATTTCAAGGCCAATCAGAACCGCGTACATGGGTATACCGCGCATAAATGATTTTGTTCCATCAATCGGGTCAACAATCCAGCGCATTGAGCCGCCCTGCGGTCCTGTCTCGCCATATTCTTCACCCAGGATGGCATGAGTTGGGAATTTTTTCTCAAGCTCTGCCCGAATAAAAATTTCGGCGGCACGGTCTGCAGCGGTAACAGGTGTATCATCTGCCTTGTAATCTGGTCGAACCCCGGCGTTAAAATAACCCAGAGTAATTCGCCCGGCACGATACGCAATCTCAGAAACAAATTCCAGATAAGGGTGCAGATCCATTGGTTACCTATGCTGAATAAACGAGGAGTGTCCTAGCCAACTGCAATCGTTTCAGGACAAGTTGGAAAATTCAAACAACCATAATATTTCTGGCCATTAAATGGCCCATCCTTATCAAACCTTAACACCATGGTGATGCCGCAGCGTGGACAAATAGGTGAATAATTAGAAC
>CAZLJB010000269.1:0-5226 GCA_964559195.1 uncultured Anaerolinea sp.
CAAAGCATGCCGCCAGTAAGTGACTCTGGACGATGTCGCAATGACAAATCGAAGCAGCTACTTTGTCTAACCTATCGTTGACCAATACAAAATAAGCGAATTTTCTTGATAACACGCGTTTTTGGCTTGTGCTTTTAGCCCCCATCCCCCGCCTTCCCCGGTGCTTTTCCGGGGAGGCGGGAGGGGGCCAAGCTTGCCTTTATTTCGATTCGAAATGTGAACTTCAGTCCTCAACCAGTGACTGAACCACCTTCAACAACTCCTGCAAATGCAGTGGCTTGGTCAAATACTCATTCGCCCCCGCCTCCAGGCAGCGCTCCCGATCCCCCGGACTCGTCATCGAAGTCAACGCCACCACCGGCAGCTTCGCGACCCAGGCCAGCTCATGCTCCCGCACCGCCCGGATCACCTCAAACCCGTTCATGCCCGGCATTTGAATATCCACCAACAGCAGCGCCGGACGAACCGCCTCCAATTGGGACAAAAGATCGCGTCCCGATTGAACCGCGCTGACCTGGTAATTCTGCCCACGCAAAAAATCACCGATCAAATCCGCGATGATCTGGTTGTCATCTGCCAGCAGCACCACCGGAACCCGGCTCGGCTCAGCCGGCTGCGCAAACCCCTCCAGCCCGGCCACGTCTGCCCCCGTTCGGAAAGCCACATTATGCAATTCCATATACAGCTCACCCTGCGCAAAAGGCTCCATCAAAATGCCATCCGCCCCCGCAAGGTTGGCCTTGTATCTGTTTTCAATCCTTGAAATCAAGACCACCGGAATAGTGTGAGTCCTCAAATCCTTCTTTAAATCCTTCACCAATTTCGAAGCCACATCGCCCGGTAGGCTATCATTGATAAAAATCACATCCGGCCAAATTTGGGCTGCCAGGTCAACCCCATTCTCAGCTACAGCCAGTACCTGGTTTTTTAGCCCGCACATTTTTAGCAAAGACGTCAGACGAACGGCGCTTTCCTCATGCTGGTCAAAGCTCAGGGCACTCTTCATACGATCACTCAAGCGGCGGCCAAACGTGAGCGGTTGGGTGGCATCCACCACCCACGGCATCAAGAGCGAGAAACGGCTGCCGGAACCAAAGGTACTCTCGACCTGGATCTGCCCGCCCTGCAGTTCAGCCATACGCATGACCAGCGACAACCCCAACCCGGTGCCCGAATACTGGCGTGATAATTTGCTATCCAACTGCACAAACGGCTTGAACAACCGTTCCAAATCTTCCGCTTTGATGCCAATCCCGTTATCCCAAACCGTGATCCTGACCTGCCGGGTTTGAGTCAGACCCTGCACTTCGATGCCCAGCTGCCCGCCTTCCGGGGTGAACTTGACCGCATTACCCAGCAGGTTGACCAGCATTTGCTTCAACCGGCGCGCATCGACGCGCAGTACAATCGTAGCCGGCTGCATCGTGAAACTGACATTCTGGTTTTTCTGGCTGGCCAGGCCCTTTATCATTTGCAAGCTGGCCTGGCAAATCCCATCCAGCGCAGCAGGCGCAAACTGCATCGCAAACATGCCCGCTTCAATCTTTGAAAGATCCAGGATGTCGTTGATCAACGAGAGCAGATGCCGGCCGCTGGTTTCGATATTTTTGATGGCCCTAAGCTGCCGCTCATTCAATTCGCCATAGGTTACCATTTGCAGCGCCTCAGAGAGACCCAGAATGCCTGTCAACGGCGTGCGCAGTTCATGGCTCATACTGGACAGGAATTCATCCTTCATGCGAGCCGCTTTTTCGAGCTGAAGATTGGCGCTTTGCAGCTCAAAGGTCCGGTCTATCACCTTCTGCTCCATCTCGGCATGCGCCTTCAACAACGCCAGTTCGGCGCTTTTTCGCTCGCTGATGTCTTCGGTCAGAGTCACCACTTTGCTGACCTGACCCAACTCATCCAAAATCGCATAAAAATGTTGTGAGACCCACTTCGCGCCGCCCGGCCTCGGAGCGGTCACTTTTATATCCGGCAAGTGCAGGCTACCGCCGTTTTCATAAACCGCGCGTACCTCCGGCAGAAAAGGCGCCAGGTAATCATCCCGCCCACCGAACTCCAGCACATCGGACCTGGTATTGATTTCCTCCAGGAAATCGTCTTCCGAATAAGCCCAGGCCTTGCGCCAGGCGCTATTGGCAGTCAGAAAATGCCCCAGGCGGTCGCGCACCGAGATTCCGATTGGCGAATTGTTCAAGATTGCCTGCCCAAAAACCTCGCTTTCACGCCGGGCCAGTTCCGCATGCTGCCTTTCGGTGATATCCAGCACCAACGATTGCACCGAAATCAAGCCACCCGCCTGATCGAACTTGGCTGAGGTATACCACTCGCAGACGATCACCGTGCCATCCTTGCGATAGTTGCGGTTGGTCATGGTACTGCTGACCCGGCGTACACCCAGCATGCTCTCGATCTGATGATCCACCAGCCGGCTGTCTTCTTCATAAACCCAGCGGAAATCGTCCACGCCCTTGCCCAACACTTCCTCGGCGCTCCAGCCGAAGATCTGGCTGGCCTGTTCAGACCACTGCAAAATGTGGTATTGGCTGTCGAACTCAATCCAGGCCAGTGGGGAATTCTCAACATGAAATTGCAGCAGCTGCAGCGCGTTCTGCAGCCGCTCATCCATCTGCCTGCGCTCGGTGATATCACGCACAATCCCTTGCTGGCGGCCATCCTGCAGCTTTTTTGCGCTGATTTCCACTTGCAGCTGCGTCCCATCCTTACGCTGCAGCTCATATTCCAGCATGGCCACCTGGCCAGCAGTCAGATCGCTGGTCATGGATCTCATCCTGGGCGGGCTGCCTGGCACTGCCAGCTCGCGCATATTCATCTTCAGCAGTTCAGCGCGGGAAAAGCCCAACAGATCGCAGCCGCTGGTATTTACATCCAAAAAAAACCCGGCGGCATCGGCCGTGTAAATCCCATCCGAGGCCTGCTCCACCAGGGTGCGATAGCGCTCCTCACTGGCACGCAGACTGTCGGCCGAAAGCTTGCGCTCAATGGCGTAACGGATGGCACGCATCAGGATCCTGCCATCCACTTCGCCCTTCAAAAGGTAATCCTGGGCACCGGCGCGCATCAGGGTCTGCGCCAGTTCCTCATCGTCCAACCCGGTCAGCAGGATGACCGGAATCTGGCTGGCCTGGGCCTGCAGCCGGTAAAAAGTCTCCGGCCCGTTTGAATCCGGCAGGCTTAAATCCAAGATGATCGCATCCACCTCCAGGCGCGCCAGGCAAGCCAGGCCATCAGACAGCCGGCTGACATGCTCCAGGCTGACTTGCAACCTGGGTTTCAGCTCCAATAAGGCTTCTTTGACCAGCCGGGCATCGCCCGGGTTGTCTTCAATCAACAATACCCTGATTATTTTTTCACTCATCTCGTTGCTATTGGCTCTGTCAAACATCATTCGGCCACCTGGGCAGCCGGCAGGGAAAAATAAAAGGTGGTTCCCTGCCCTTTTTCCGATTCGACCCAGATCCGCCCAGCATGCCGCTGAACAATCTTCTTGCAAATCGCCAACCCGATGCCGGTGCCGGGGTAAGCCGAACGTTCATGCAGGCGCTGAAATAAAACAAAGATCCGTTCAAAATATTGCGGGTCGATGCCAATTCCATTATCGCGCAGCGCAAAAATCCACTCGCCCTGGCCCGCCGTGACGGAAAGATGCACCCGGGGCGTTTTCTTGCCATGAAATTTAATGGCATTTCCGATCAGGTTCTGAAAAAGCTGCACCAACTGCGGCCCATCTGCCTGCACTTCCGGCAGCGGGTCGTCGTGGGTTACCTGGGCGCCGCTCTCTTCAATGCTCAGCTTCAGGTTCTGAACAGCCACTTCAAAAACCTGCTGGCTCGATACGGGCTCCAGCGGCCGGCCATGCGTGCCAACCCTTGAAAACATCAACAGGTCGCTGATCAGCCGCTGCATGCGCGTGGCGCCATCCACTGCGTAACCGATAAACTCCTGCGCATCCGTGTCCAACTGGGCCTTGTAACGCTTCTCGAGCAGCTGCATGTAACTGGATACCATGCGCAGCGGTTCCTGCAGATCATGCGAGGCCACATACGCAAACTGTTCCAGCTCGGCATTTGAACGGGCCAGCTCGGCGTTCGAGCGGGCCAACTCTTCCTTTTCCAGCGCCAGCGCCTTTTGGGCTGCCCTTTCAAATTCCTGATCGCGGAAAACCAGCACCACCCCGCGCAAGCTTAAGCCCTCGCCCCAGATTGGCGCGGCACTGTCGGCAATCGCCCGTTGGCTGCCATCCCGGCTGATCAGCAGGGTGTGATTGTCCATGCCAACCAGCTTGCCATCCTGCAGCACGCGCTCGACCGGGTTGGAGGCAGGCTGGTGGGTAATTTCGCTGACGATCTGAAAGATATCTTTCAGCGGTTTGCCAAGCGCCTCAGATTCCCGCCAACCGGTCAGCTTCTCGGCCGCCGGGTTTAAGCGCGTCACCAAGCCTTCCAAATCCGTGGCAATCACGCCGTCGCCAATCCCATACAGGGTCGCACGGATTTCTTCCTGTGCGCGCAGCCGTTCCTGTCCAACAATCATCATGCGCTGGTAAATAAAACGCTGGCGGTAGATTTCGATGAAGGCCGCCAGGCACCACACCAAAATAATGGCCAGGGCCGTCAGGCCGGCAGTCACCAGCCCGTGGTAATTGGCCTCCGCCATGATCTCGCTGGTGTCGATCTTGGCGATCATGAACCAGGGCGAGCCAGGGATGGGCTGCAGGTCTGAAAGCACGCCGTCACCCAGGTAATCCTGCCCTTCAAAGATACCCGTCTTGCCAAGCACAGCCTGCACGGAGGGCATTGCCAGGCTGCTGACCGGCACCCGCAGCGTCAGCGGTAAATCTGGGCGATGCCGCAGGGTGTTCAGATACAGCACATAATCGCCCTCCCGCCGCACCAGCAGCGTCTCGGCACTCGCGCTTGGCAGCGGCCAGGCTTGGATGAGCGGATACAGGTAGACGGCCGGGTCAGATCGCAGGATCAAGGCTGCCGCTGGTTTGTTATTCTCATCCTGCACCGGCGCAATTACATCGATATAAATCTGGTTTGAACCGGCTGCCCGTGTAAAATCCCCAAAAACCACCTGGTTAGCGCTGAGGGCCTGCCGCACCAGGGCCCGCCCCAGAATTGGATCCAACCATGACAGGTCGGCGTGAACTGAAGATAACAACCGGCCATCCGGCTCGGCGATCATCCCACTTAAATA
>CAZLJB010000270.1:0-5188 GCA_964559195.1 uncultured Anaerolinea sp.
CCGATCTTCCAGGCTACCTGCGCCTGCCAGGGTTGCGGAAGTGCCGATGCACTGCAAATGACTGGCGTGCAGCGCTTCCCGTACGCGGCGCACAAGCATGGATACATCCGCGCCCTGTCTGCCACGGTAGGTGTGCAACTCGTCCAACACCAGAAAGCGCAATCCCTGAGCGCCATTGACCAGAGTATCGCGATCCTTTGGGCGCGTCAGGATCAACTCCAGCATGACGTAATTCGTCAGCAGGATGTCCGGCGGGTTGGACATGATGCGGTTTTTCTCTTTATCATCTTCCTGCCCGGTGTAGCGTTCAAAGGTAACCGGTCCCTTGCCATCCGGATAACCGAATTGCAGGAATTTTTCCAATTCGCCTTTCTGGCTATTCGCGAGGGCGTTCATCGGATAAACGATGATGGCCTGGATGCCTTTACCGCTGCCATTACGCAAAACAAAATCAACGATGGGAATAATGTACGCCAGGCTCTTGCCCGAGCCTGTGCCGGTGGTAAGGATGTAATTATGACCTTCCCTGGCGGTTCGAACAGCATCTTCCTGGTGTTTGTGCAGGCGAAGAGGTTGGCCGAAATCTTCTGGGTATTTTTTGCGGCGGAATATGCGTTTGCATTCTTTATTCAGCAGCCCTTCATCGCACAGCGTATCAATCCCCTTGCCAGGTTCAAAGGTGGGATTTAGCTGGATTAAAGGATCTGGCCATAACAAGCCGTGTTCAATACTATGGTCAACATATTCCTTGATTCTTTGATCGCGTATCCGAATGAAGCTGGAAATATAAGATGAGTAATCATCAATCAAAGAGCTGCGTAGATCAAAAACATTCATAAGTTCCCCGGATAATTTATGCAAAGCGTTTCAGGTTTGATAGAAAATGGCTATCTGGATCCGATAGGATTTAGTGTAGCATAAAAAAGACATCTGATATAACTCTCCAAAATAATTCTTCCCGTCCTGTCCAAGAACTTCCCCCCTCTCCCGCCGGGAGAGGGCCGGGGTGAGGGCCGGGGTGAGGGCGCCTGAAGCAGGGCCGGACACAACTACCTAAATTTTTAACCCCCTTTGACAATCTTCATCCCCTCGAGCTTAACGCACCGGCGCAGACCCTGATTGGATCTGCGCCGAGGATTGGGTAGGTTGTTAAATGGATCAGCTGCGCAGCTTGGCGCCGAGTTCACGGTCCAGGCGCTGGATGATCCGGAAGCGAATCTGGCTGGCTTCCTTGTCGGTCAGCGTACCGTCCGGGGATTGGTAAACCAGCGCATAGGCCAGGGACTTTTTGCCGGGGCCGATCTGTTCAGAACGGAAGACGTCAAAGAGCCGGACAGAGCCCAGCAGCTTGCCGCCGGTCTGCCGGATCAGCGCTTCGACCCGGTCAACGGGCAGGCCTTCATCGACAATCACGGCGATATCCTCCAGGATGGGCGGGAATTCGCTGACAGCTTTGAGGTCGAAGGCGGTTTTCATGACCGAGATGACCGTTTCCAGGTCAAAATCTGCGGCCACGACCGGTGCACCGAAACCGTAATTCTCCTGGACCAGCGGGTGCAGCTCGCCAAAGACGCCCAGAGCGGTTTTGCCCAACAGGATCGAGGCGCATTTGCCGGGGTGGAAAGCCGGGTGTTCAGCCGGGACGTAGATCACGTCCAGGTGCAGGGCTGACATCAGGGCTTCCAAAATACCCTTCAGGTCGTAGAAATCGAGCTTGACACCCAGCTTGGTATCCCAGGCCTGGGCATAGCGGCGGCCGGAGAGGGCGATCGAAAGACGCCTGGGTTCAAGCGGCAGGTCGCTGCCCTGCGGGATGAAGACCGGGCCGATTTCGAACATCGCAAGCGTTTCAGAAAGGCGCGCGTTGCGTTCCAGCACGTTCAGCAGGCTGGCCAGCACACTCCGGCGCATGACGCGTTTTTCGGGGGCAATCGGGTTGGCCAGTTTGACGTATTCAAGCGGGGTGCCGGCTTGCCCACCAGGCAGGAGCTTGTTTTCGATTTCGGGAGCGCTCATGCGGTGTGTGATGACTTCCTGCAGGCCAAGACCGACCAGGATGTCGCGGATGCGATCCTCGCGCTCAAGCGACTGGTTGCCGCGCTGCGGCGGCAGGGGATCGGCCATGCGGGTTTCAGGGATGCGGTCGATACCGTACAGGCGCGCAACTTCTTCCATGATATCCGCCACACCCACCACGCCTTCGCCAATATCCGTTCGGAAGGCTGGGGTCTGGACCAGAATGTTCTGGCCCTGCACCGTACATTTGAATTCAAGCCGAGTCAGCATTTCGGCGATTTCGGCAGCCCCCAGGCTGATCCCGAGCGCGCGCCGGACGTCTTTCTCGCTGATTTCAATTTGCGGATCAAGCGGGGGCAGCGGGTATTCGTCGATGATGCCAGGCGCCACCTGCCCGCCACTCCACTCTGCCATCCAATACAGGCAGCGTTTGAGGCCTTCGATCGTCAGGGCGGGGTGCACACCGCGCGAGAAGCGGTAGGCGGCTTCGGAGTGCAGGTTGTGGGCGTTGGCGGTTTTGCGGATATTGATGAAGTTCCAGGCCGCAGCCTCCAGCAGGATGCTGGTGGTGCTGTGTGTACGGGCCTCCGGATCAGCCTGGGGGACCTTTGAAGCATCGTGAATTTCACTTTCCTGGCCGCCCATCACACCCGCCATGGAGAGGGCGCCTTTTTGGTCGCAGACCAGCACATTGGATGGGTTAAGGGTCCGCTCGGCATGATCAAGGGTCACCAGTTTCTCCCCCTCAGCGGCGCTGCGGGTAATGAACCGCACCGGCTGCCCAGCGGCCCGCGCTTTGAGCACATCGTAATCAAAGGCGTGCAGGGGTTGGCCGATTTCCAACATGGTGTAGTTGGTGGCATCCACAATATTGCTGATCGGGCGCATGCCGGCCAGGCGCAAGCGTAACTGAACCCAGTAGGGGCTGTCCTTGATTTCAACGCCCCGGATCAAACCCAGGCTGAAGCGCGGGTTGAGCTGCGGGTCACGAATTTCGATGGCGATCTTGTTTTCCAGGCTTTCGCCTGAGACGGGTAGTTCATAGGCTTGTTTTTTGAGGGGCTGTCCGGTCAGAGCAGCCACTTCGCGCGCAATCCCAAGGATATTGGCGTTGCGGGCGTTGTTGGGCAGGATGCTGACTTCCAGGACGGCATCCCCGATATAATCCGCCAAGGCGGCGCCAACCGGAGCGTCATCATCCAGAAAGATGACACCTTCGTGCTCGAGCGAGATGCCCAATTCCTTCTCCGAACAGACCATCGAATAGGAATCGACACCGCGGATCTTGGCCCGTTTAAGCGTGGTCAGGACCAGCCCATCGGCATGACCGTCGTAAATGGTGGCGCCTTCCTTGGCATAGGCCACCTTGACCGGTTTGGATAGTTTGCCCAGACCCTTGAATGGGTAAAGATTGGGTGCGCCGGTCAATACAATATGCTCCTGCTGACCGTCGAAGAGCGTGCAGAGCGTCAGGCGATCGGCATTGGGATGCTGGTTGACCTCGCGGATTTCGGCCACCACAATCTTTTCCTGATCCCAGGCCATCCCATTTATCTTGAAACCATATTTATTGTCCTGGGGCAACTGCCAGCCCACATAATGGATCTCGTCCACTTCCAGGCCTGAAACGGTCAGCAAGCGGGCAAGTTCTTCGATGGGCAGCTTGATATCAACGTAATCTTTCAGCCATGAAACGGGTACCTTCATGCTGGCCTCCTAAAATTGTTCAAGGAAACGAACATCGTTTCCCCAGAAATAGCGAATGTCGGTCATGCGGTGCAGCAGCATGGTCTGACGTTGTGGACCCATACCGAAGGCGAAACCGGTATAGCGGCGCGGATCGTAGCCGCCGTTTTGCAGGACAACCGGGTGCACCATTCCGCAGCCGAGAATTTCAAGCCAGCCCGAGTTCTTGCACACGGCGCAGCCTTTGCCGCCGCACACAAAACACTCCACATCCACTTCAGCCGAGGGCTCGGTGAAGGGGAAATAGGAGGCGCGAAAGCGGACCCTGGCTTGCGGTCCAAACATGCGGCGGGCGAAATCGGCCAGAGTGCCTTTCAGGTCACCATAAGTGATGTTCTCACCGACCGCCAGGCCTTCCACCTGGTAAAACTGCACCTCGGAACGGGCCGTGATCTGTTCATAGCGGTAGCACATACCCGGCAGAGCGATCCTGATCGAGGGCGGGTTTTCAGGATCGGCAGCCGAAAATTCACGCATGGCGCGGATCTGACCGGGGGAGGTGTGGGTGCGCAGCAGCAGTGGGTTATCGCCGCGCTCGCCAGCCTCGATATAGAAGGAGTCCTGCATTTCGCGGGCCGGGTGATGCAGAGGAAAGTTGAGCGCCTGGAAGTTCATCTCGTCGGTTTCGATATCTCGCGAGGTGTAAACCTGGAAACCCATCTCGGCCAGGATGCCCAGCATGCGGCGCAGGGTGGCAGTGGCAGGGTGCAATCCGCCATGTGCAGCCGGGCGGCCGGGCAGGCTGACGTCGAGCTGTTCTTCCTCCAGCGATTTCGCCAGGGCTGCCGACTTGACCAGTTCCGCGCGAGCAGCAAAGGCGCTTTCAATCGCCAGCTTGACCTGGTTGGCGCGCTGACCCACCAGGGGACGTTCTTCTTTGGAGAGGCCGCCCATCTGGCTAAAAATATTCATCACGGCAGAACTGCGTCCGATGTTGGCCACCCGCCAGGCTTCGAGCCCGGCCTCGTCGTTGATGGCCGCCAGCGATGCAAGCGCTGTTTTTTCGATTTCGTTCAATTTATCGAGCATTGTTACCTCCAATATTCTTCCGTGCTGTGATCAGATCCTATCAGCGCAGGAGCCTGGCGACAAAATACAAAACTCCCGTCCACACTGGGACGGGAGTGAATTCCCGCGGTACCACCCAACTTGACCATAAAAAACTGGCCCACTCAATGCCGACCAACATCGGCTTCCCTGGTAACGCCGGGAGGGCGGCTTGAACTACTTAACGAAATAGCTTGTTCACTCAAGCGGCTCGAGAGGGAACTTCAATCGGGTTGGGTTGAGCGCAAGTCACAGCTAATCTTGCGCATCTCTGGCAACTTCCGCCAATCTACTTTCCTCTGTCATGGCCATTTGGAAAGGCTCGCCTGTTAATTCAATTATCCCCAGAATCGGGTGGCTGTCAAGTGCCACAGTCGTT
>CAZLJB010000271.1:0-5146 GCA_964559195.1 uncultured Anaerolinea sp.
ATCTGGTGGACGACCCCCTCAAACCCTACCCACTCCCACCCTGGCAGTTCCAGACCTATATGAACATCGGAATGCTGATGTTCCGCGATGCAAACTGGTTCACCAATTACCCCACCACTGTCTCATGGGCCGAATATTTATATTCCTACACCCGCGCGGTCTCCGCCGCCGGGGTCATCGCCATTGATTCACATCTGGTCGTAAGACTGCTCAAAACGCTTGGGCCAATCCAGGTGGAAGGCGTCAGCTACCCAATCACCAGCGAAAACGTGATGCAATACATGCGCTCCGCCAAAGAATATGCGCCAGCTGACTTTAGCGGGCAGTGGGATCGCAAACAATACATCGGCAGGCTGGCCCGAGCGTTGATCGAAAAAATCCTGCAGCTGCGCGGCCGCGAATGGAGCAGCCTGATGCCCATTGTGTTGGAACTGTTAAACGAGAAACACCTGCTCCTGCAATTTGACGACGAGCAAGCCACCCGGCTGGTGGCACGCCACAATTGGGACGGAGCTGTCAACATCCCGCCCAACAGCGACTTTAATATGCTGGTGGATGCCAATCTGAGCTACAACAAAGCCACCGTTTCCATGGAAACCTCCCTGGACTACACCATCGACCTGACCAACCTTAACCGGCCCACCGGCCTGCTGGTAGTCCGCCAGATCAACCATTCCACCCGGGAAGTTCCGTGTCTGCCACGCTACTCAGCCAGGTTCGCGCCCGGCCATACAAGCTCCCCCTATGTCATGGACGAGTGTTACTGGAGCTACCTGCGGCTTTATCTCCCGGCAGGCACCAAACTGCTGCGCTCCACGCCGCACGCCCTCCCGGCTGAATCAACCATGCTGGGAGAGGACATCCCGGCCCGCACCGACGACCTTGGCAGCGAAGAGATCCACAACGCCCAGGTTTTCGGAACGATGACCCTGACTCCCACGCGCACATCCAGAGCAACTGAATTTGAATTCCTTCTACCCGCCGACGTTCTAAGGCAGGCTAAACAAAACAACCTGTGGGCTTATCACCTCAAACTGCAGAAACAGCCCGGCACCCTGGCCAGATCGATGAGCATAAACCTGCGCCTGCCCGCTGGAGCAACACTGGTAAACACCAGCCTGCCACTTACCAATCAACGTGGCACCTGGACGGCCCAGCTGGAGCTGCGCAATGACCTGCTAATCGAGGTTTCGTTCCGAATAAAATAGCCATTAATATCGATCACAGCCATACCGGTTACTGACCGATTATCTACCAGCAATCCATGTCCTGCTTGCTCCCTGCCACCTTGATCGGTGACGGCGGAGCGGGCAGGACATTTTTGTTAACCCACAGCATCTGGACGGTACGCCAGGCAGACAAGCCTGCCAGCACAACAAAGAGCAAATCTTTACCCAACCCGGCCCGGGTTGTTTCAATAAGAATAATAAGAATTCGCCTGATTGGCGAATTTTCCTTTTTAAAGCCTGGTTTACGAGCCGACCGGGAAAATATTGCAGAAATCTACTTAAAATAGCTGCCCCTCCATCGAATAATCCTGATGATGAACTGACCTAATACGATATTTCACACAAAATTTACGGGATTTTTAGTTTAAGTTCATCAAGGTTCAGATGATCTTGCCGAAGCTTAATAGGAAAACACAAGCTATTGGCCGGGCTGCGATCGAATTACTTGTGTGATCGATCATGATTTGGCCAGTTGGAATTTACTCGAATTTCACCCCTGTACTTTGTTTTGCTCAAAACAGTACAAAAACACCCACGACTCATCACTACCGTTTCGTATTTTACGAAAATTTTCGCAAACATTGTTGATGTTTATTCAAACCTGGAATAAAAAAAACGGGTGATTCTGGTATCACCCGGTAAGTTGTCAGACAATCACCCAGGCAACAGGCTGGATAGATTGAGTAATTGCAACATTTTTAATAAATTTAGTCGCTTTTAGATAGGTAATTCTAGCGCAAACCAGGAACCAATCACCTGAGATCCAAACCTGCGCAGTAACACCAAATAACCAGGATTGGCTTTTATTCGATAAATACCGGCCAGAAATCTAATTATTTTAACTACAGGGATGTTATGAAACCGCTTCGGCTGATTAGAAAAATAAGTTTTGGGGTTGTATTGATCACCTGTCTGGCGTTTTCGATTTTCCCGGCGCACGCTGCGGCTCAAGTCAGGCCAATCCCTGCCTTTATGAACTTTATCACTTCAGTCAAAAACGGGCAGGCCGGCCTAGTAAGTGGAGTATACGTACCTGGGCTGTTCGCATTGAAGGTTTCCCAACAACCAGCCAATGACCCATCCTTTGTGGCACCCTGGTTGGGAACGGTTACTGAATTTAAAGCCGCCAAGAACTCAGGAAATATTGGGCTGCTGGCTCATAATCATCTGGCCGGCCAAGATTTTCCCTCTCTCAAAACCGGGCAGGAAGTGCGCATTATCTACGGAGATGGGAAGATTGAATATTTCAGGGTAACAAAAATACTGCATTACCGGGCTTTGCAGCCCGAGAGCATGGTCAGCGATTTCATCGACCTGAACAGCGGAGAACGGCTGACCTGGTCCGCTGTTTATAAGATAACTTATCAAGGTGCCCGCCATCTTACCTTCCAAACCTGTATTGATAAAAATGGCAATCAGACCTGGGGACGCTTATTCGTCATCGCAGAACCATATACGCCGTAACCCGAACCGGGTAAGCTCAATAAGATCAATGCCCAGGAACAGGATGGACAACCGCAGCCGGTTCCATCCTGTTTTCTTATCAGCTTCAGGTAAAATGAGGTTATGCCAAAACAAAAATATTATGTCGTCTGGAAAGGACGCCGAAGCGGGGTATTCAACTCGTGGCAAGCGTGTTCAGCACAAGTATCAGGTTTCACCGGGGCGGAATTCAAGGCTTTTGACAGCCTGGCAGCCGCTGAGAGTGCTTACCAGGGGGTTTATAGGGAATATGTTGGCAAAAGTACAGCGAACCCGGTGCAATGGAAAATGGCCCTGACCAAACCGCTGATCCCTTCCATCAGCGTGGATGCTGCCTGTTCCGGGGTGCCCGGCCCGCTGGAATGGCGCGGTGTGGAAACCGAAACCGGTCAGCAGTTGTTCAGGTTTGGACCTTACCCGGATGGCACCAACAATGTCGGGGAATTTTTGGCCATCGTGCAGGGCCTGGGCTGGCTGAAAGATAAACAACTCAACTTGCCGCTCTATTCCGATTCAAAAAACGCCATTTTGTGGGTCAAATTAAAAAAATGTCGTACAAAATTGGAACAGACAAAAAGAAACGCACCGCTCTTTCAGTTGATTGCCAGTGCAGAAACATGGCTGATCGAAAACCGACCTGTCCACAAAATCCTGAAATGGGAAACAGAAGATTGGGGAGAAAATCCAGCGGATTTCGGGCGGAAATAGCGGCTGACTTCACCACACCTCAGGTATTTTTTTGCTTGGCCTGTGTCCTGAGAATGAATTTTTGCGTGTCAACCACAAAACGCTCGTGGATGGCCTCGCCAATTTTTTCTACTTCATCCCAGGCCTGGACTTGAAAGATCAGTTTGCGATCTTCGATTGCGACCAGTTCAGCACGCGCCCTGACAGACATGCCCAGAGGTGTGGCGGCCAGATGACGGACATCGATGCGAATGCCCACACTGGTCTGCCCTGATTCAAGCTGCCCATCGAGCGTCAATACCGCCGCAGCCTCCAGCAGACCCACCAGGGCCGGTGTGCTGTAAACCGGCACCAATCCGCTGCCCCATTGCGAGGCTGTATCCGCATCACTGACAATCTTGCTTAATTCTGCACTCAAACCAGTGGTAAGTTTGCTCATAAAAGCCTCCATATCATTGTAATCAGCCAGTTCAAAAAAACGAGCGCATATCGGCTTTGATTATAAATCGGCTCACATCCCGCAGCCAAACAAAAAATAGGAATTCTCCCCACCCAATTACGCGCTTATAATTAGCCTGCTTGCTTTCGATCTCTCAAACAACGGAGCTTAAATGAACACAGCCTTATTGATCATCGACATACAAAACGATTATTTCCCCGGTGGAAAGATGGAACTGGAAGGCGCCCTTGAAGCCGGCAAGAAAGCCGGCGCGTTGCTGCAGTGCTTCCGCGAACACGGCGGGCAGCACATCCACATCCAGCACGAAGCGCGCAAACCTGGTGCAACCTTTTTTATCCCTGGCACAGATGGCATCCGTATCCATGACCTGGTGACCCATTTTGAAGGCGAACCAATCGTGCACAAACAGTTCCCCAACAGCTTTCGAGAAACTAACCTGCTGGAACAGCTAAAAAGCTGGGAAACTGAACGTGTGGTGATTTGTGGAATGATGACCCACATGTGCGTGGATGCAACCGTACGGGCCGCCGCAGATTTTGGCTTCCAGGTGATCGTGGTCGAGGATGCCTGTGCCACCCGCGCCCTGACGCATGGCGGGACAACCGTTCCAGCCACTCACGTTCAGGCCGCCTTCCTGTCAGCCTTCCAATCCTATGGCACCCTGATGACCACTGAAGAAGTCATCTCCCGGCTGGGTGCAGAACAATCAAAATAGACACCGTTTCTCGGCCCAGGTTGTCAGATGGCATCCCAAAAATTTTCTGAATATGGAAGCAATATATCCATATTCAATCGATTAAGATTACCGGTTTACTAATATCAAACCAAAAGGAATATCATTCATGATCACCCTTGATCCAGAAAAACAAAAACAAGCCAGGGAATACAGCCGCATCAAGCGCCGCCTATGGCTGGCAGAAACAGCCTATAGCCTGGCTTACACGCTGGCCTGGCTGACTTTCGGCTGGGCCACTGACCTGCGCAGCTGGTTGATTAGCAGCTGGCCTGTGATGCAAAATGATTGGCTGATCTTGCCGGTTTATGTGCTCATCTTTGGCGCCATATCTGCTGTGATCGATGCGCCACTCAGTTATTACAGCGGCTTTGTGCTGCCACATCGCTTCGACCAATCCAACCAGACCATCAAAGACTGGCTGCTCGACCAGTTCAAAGGTCTGGCCATTTCCCTCCCGATCGGGTTGATCCTGATCGAGCTGCTCTACCTGGCCCTGCGCGTCAGCGGTCCGCTCTGGTGGCTATGGGCGGCAGGCGGCCTGCTTGTTTTCCA
>CAZLJB010000272.1:0-5144 GCA_964559195.1 uncultured Anaerolinea sp.
GTTGGACCACATCCGCCGCCTGAGCACTGATCTGGGGCGTGGTGATCTTGCCGGCGACCTTTGCAAAATCAAGCGTTTCTTTGACCGGACTGCTGGCATTTGTCAGAGCTGCCAGGGATGGGTCAACTTCCACCTGGCTTTCTGCCCGAAGGGCCTTGTCTGGCGCGAGCGCAGAGCCGGCTTTGAGCGCCTCGGATGCGACCTGGGATCTGGCAGGCAGATTGGAGGGAATTTCCGCGGCAGACTGTTTGCTGACCACCTGGGGAAGTATAGTGCCGGCAGGTTGGGCAGCTTGCGAATTATCACCAGAAACCGGGTCAAGATCAGCCGCTTTCTTTTTGCCATCGCCTGGCGCAAGCGCCTGGCTGTCGACTGCCTCGGGCGCAGGAACGGATCCATCGACCGCCGCGGCCTGATTGGCCTGAAGGCCGGTCAAAGTGGCAGCCAACTCCTGGGCCGGTTGGGCAGCGGTTTTATCCGCAGCTGCCGAAGCCTGAGCAGCCACTTTCTGCTGGCTGGCATCCACAGGATTAAGGGCTGCCGGTGTGCCAGTGAGATCAGTTTGAGCAGCCGCGTCCGCAACAGTCGGCTGGGTGGAAGTCACAGCTGCCTTGTCCGCAGCAGTTGGCTGGGTAGCAGCCGCAGCAGCTTTATCTGCTGCAGATGCCGGGTTGGAGGCTGTCTCAGCTTTTTCGGTTCCTGAATGAGACTGCGCCTGGCCGCTGGTGGGCTGCAGGGCGGCTGTATCACGGGCATCCGCCGTATGATCGGAGCGGTCAGAAATCGACCCGACCCTATCATTTGTGGCAGATTGAGACGCAACAGGCTGGGTTTCGGCTGGCGCTATATAAGAGCCGGTCGCCATGGAAGCCACACCAGAAAGTGAGCTTTCTTCATCCTGTTTTTGTTTCTTCTTTGCTTTGGCCTGTAAAATCTCTCCAAAAGACGGCGATTGGCTCGAATCAAGCACATTCGATTGAGACTTAACCAAGAACCCATCCAGCGGTGGAGACTGAGCGGCCGAGAAAACCAGATTTACCATAATCACCTCGCCAAAGTTTTGAGAAGCTGTAACTTTTTGGAAACAAGCTGCGTTACAGCCTGGTACTGGATGCCGGTTTCAGACATATCCGACATTTCTGTATCGACATCTACGTTGTTCTGGTCTGCACGAAAGCTGCCGCCCGGACGGTTGGACAGCGTGAATGCGACCTTATTAGCCGCGGATGCCAGATGAGCACTACTGGTGGTCTTCAAGGGCAGCGATTTGTTTTGATTCAAAACGCTCTTGAGAGTATTTTCAAAATTGACAGTTTTGGCCTGATAACCGGGTGTGTCGACATTGGCAATGTTGCGGCTGATGGCCTGTTGGCGCAAGCTGAGACCACTCAGGGCTACCTGGGCCGCGCGAGTGGCATTATCGGAAAAAAGAGAATCAACCATAGATCATCCCTGCCATGAATTGCCAGCATTGTAATAACCAAGCACGCGATCCACATAAGTTTGTGTCTCCTGATAAGGTGGCACACCATTATATTTATCGACTGCCCCCGGGCCGGCGTTATAAGCCGCCACGGCCAGGCGCACGTTGCCGTTGTAATGAGTAAGGAGCTGGCTTAAGAACTTGACACCACCTTCAATATTTTGAGCCGGGTCAAGCGCATTGGTGACACCCAGACCAGCCGCAGTGGCTGGCATGAGCTGCATCAAACCCAGCGCGCCGACCGATGAGACCGCAGCCGGGTTGAAATTGGATTCAGATTTGACGATCGCCTGCACCAGGCCAGGGCTGACGTTATATTTTTGGGCGGCCTGGTTAATCAGCGCTGAAAAGTCACCTGTGACTGCCGCGCCGCTGCCCGTCGAGCTGTCCGCAGTAGTTGCCGAGCTGCCCGCGCTGCCATCCAGCTTCTGGCTGAACTTCTCCAGCATGGCAAACATGACCTTGTACATTGCAGATTGAAACTGACCGGTAAAAATTGAATTGTCCATGGGGTTTACAGCTCCTTCTGATTATTGCGAAAAGCCTGGGCAATATAAATATCGTCCTGTTCCCTGGATTCGAACTGGACCTGCTCAACCAGATAAGCTTCATAGCGCTTGCGCTTCAAGATTTCCAGGGTCTCTTCGGCCTGCTTGGCTTCAATCAGCTCAGCCCTTTTATTCTTGATCTGCCAGGCCTGTTTTTCCAATTCTGCACTGACCACTTCGATACGTTTGGCTGCTTCCAGGATATTAAGCCGCAGCATGCCAATCTTGAATAGATCGATATCACCAGATTGGGCCGTGCTCAATTGATCCAAAAGGTTGACCTGGAACTCCTGCAGGGATAACAGCAGCATCTGGGTCTGTTGTTGCGCGGTCAGCAGCTTGCCAAGATCGATTTCGAGCAATTCAACCTTGCCATGCCGAATGTCCAGAACACTTTGCAAAGAAAATTTTGGCGCCATAGCGTAGCCTCGTTAAACCATCGATTTCAGGCGGTAACCTGGCTGATATCCGCCAGGGATTGGACTGTTTGTTCAAATTGAGAGACATCCCAGCGTTCCTGCTGGAGAAAAGCCGTCAGGGCGGGCACCACAACCAGGGCTGTATCAATTTCAGGATCAGAACCCTTGACATAGGCACCGATATTGACCAGATCGCGAACTTTTTCAAAAACGGCCAGATTTTTGCGGGCAAAGCCTGCCAACTGCATGTGTTCGCGATTGGTGATGGCAGGCATAACACGGCTGACGCTGTTCAGAACATCGATGGCCGGGTAATGATTGCGGGCAGCCAGGGCCCGGCTGAGGATAATGTGCCCATCCAGGATGCCGCGCACGGCGTCACAAATCGGCTCATTAAAATCGTCACCTTCCACCAGGACTGTAAAGAAACCCGTGATCGAACCATGTTCACCGCGGCCGGCGCGTTCCAGCAGGCGCGGCAGCATGGCAAACACCGAAGGCGTATAACCCTTGCTGGCGGGCGGTTCACCAATTGACAAACCAATCTCGCGCTGAGCCATGGCGTAACGGGTGACTGAATCCATCATGAACATGACGTCCATGCCACAATCCCTGAAGTATTCAGCAATCGTCATGGCGACATTGGCAGCTTTGAGACGCACCAGGGCAGGTTGATCTGAGGTTGAAACCACGATGACCGAACGCGCCAGGCCCTCAGGGCCGAGGTCACGTTCCAGAAATTCGCGGACTTCACGACCGCGCTCACCGATCAGGGCGATGACGGAGATATCACTTTCAGAGTTTCGCGCAATTGAACCGAGCAGGGTACTCTTACCCACACCGCTGCCGGCAAAAATACCCATGCGCTGACCTTTGCCACAGGTCAACATACCGTCGATGACCCGCACACCGGTCACGAGCGGATCTTCAATGGCTGAGCGCTGGAGCGGGTGCGGCGGTGTCTGGTTGGTGGAGGCCCATTCAACATTTTCAAGCGGGCCCTTACCATCAATCGGCTCACCCAGGCCATTCAGCACCCGGCCGATCAGCGACTTACCAACCGGCGCTTTAAAGGCATGCGAAACCGAACGAACCGTGCTATCGGGCTGAATCCCTTCCATGGTACCGAGCGGCATCAACAGCATGTGCTTATTGCGAAAACCGATCACCTCGGCCAGCAGCGTTTGCGATCCGCGGTTGCCGGTCTGAATCTCACAAATTTCACCAATCTGGCAGTTCAAGCCCATGGTTTCGACAGTCAAACCAACCACCTGCACCACCCGACCCGAGATAGAAACCGGGTTGAGGTGGGTGATGGCTTTGCGATAACGATCCAGATCAAGTTTTTGGGCTATCATGGTTACACTACAACTTCCTTGTTATCTTCAAAAGACTTCAAAACGGCCGTGAGTTGAGTCTCCACGCGGGCATCTACGATGCCCATGCTGCCTTTGACAAAACAGCCGCCGATTTTAACGTTTTCGGAGGGGATCACTTTGATCCGATCGCCCGAAACAAGCAGTTGATACTCAGCCCAGGATGGATCGAGCAGGCGCGCATCGCGGGGGTTGACAAAGATATTCAAATCGCCAAGACCCTGGGCGCTCTCCATGACACGATTAAGGTTTAATTGAAGCGCGTCCGAATCGAGCTTGACGCCTTCGCCAAACATGGTCTGGGCAATATCCTTGAGCATATCCACGATGATTTGCTCACCCTGCGATAAAAGCCCTTTCTGCCACTCATGCACTTCTTCCAGGATGGCGTGGGTGGCCTGCAAAGCCGCCTGCATTTCAGCATGCGCTTCGTTGAGACCCTGCCGGTAACCTTCCGCCTTTTGCTGGTCAATTTCATCCTGGGCCTGCAAAAGAATATTATCCGCAGCATTTTGAGCACCCACAATAATCTCATCCGCTTCGGCGCGGGCGCGGCGCAGGATCGCACCGGCGGCTTTTTCAGGATCGAATGGCTCTTCTTCTGGCGCGGAGACCGGGGCGGGTTCTTCCGACGCGGTTTCATATTTTTGGGTGAAAACGGGCTTGACGGAGGTGGTTTCAATAAAAGACCAGGCGTCCCGGCCGACAAAAGGAGGCTGCCAATCCATGCCGCCCGGTGTCCAACTGGTAAACAGCTGGCTGGTTTCGGCAGAATGCAAAACGGATCGCTTTTCCTTTTTCTCGGGGGCTTCCAATTCCTGAAAACCAAACATGGCCAGGATTTTTACTTTTTTATCATCCAGGATGATCGGATCTGGCTCTACGATCAAATCAGGTGGAGACCAGACCGGATGTTGGAGGCCTGCAGGGCGGATAATTGGATTAATTAATGACTTCATAATCTTCTCCACCACCGCCCGCCATCACGATTTCACCAGAATCTTCCAACGCGCGGACCGAGTCGACAATCTTGCGTTGAGAAGCGTACACATTTTTGGCCAACTGCGGTCCAAGGATGTCGATTTCTTCCTTGAGGTTTTCACGCGCCCGTTCAGAGAGGTTGGCATACACTTTTTCTTTAAGTTTTTCGGGGGCACCTTTGAGGGCCAGGGCCAGATCGGCTTTGCTGACATCGCGCAGAACCCGCTGCATGGTGCGATCATCCAGCTTGGCCAGGTCGTCAAAAGTAAACATGTTGGCGCGTATTTCTTCAACCAGCATGGGAGATCGGAAGAGCGGCGTGGAGGGAAGGAGTGTC
>CAZLJB010000273.1:0-5133 GCA_964559195.1 uncultured Anaerolinea sp.
ACACGGCTCTGAACACTCTTTCCCTACACGACGCTCTTCCGATCTGGGTGCAGTCGTACCAACCTCGCCAGCAAGGTTGTGCCGGAGCGGGCATGTCCCAGGATAAAAAACTTCTCACGCTGAAAAAATTGGCGCACCTCGGCCACTTCATCGGCCGTAATGGCAGGAATCCCGGGGCGTTTGCGAGGTTTGGGGTCACCCTTCAGCAAAACACGGGCGGATGTTTTGATCCGATCAAAAAGGGGCATGGATGCTCCAGAACATAGCACCGCAGTAACCATCCGGTAGCGGGATGGAGCTCTGCGTGATATTCAAGCGGTTGGGATATTTACCTGGGGGCGCGGGTCAGCGAGGCCAGATACAGTACGATCGAACCGGCTACCGAGGCGTTTAGCGATTCGATCTGACCGCGCATGGGCAGTCGCAGCATGAAGTCACATTTCTGCCTGACAAGCTGCCGGATCCCATCACCTTCCGAGCCAACCACAACTGCCAAGCCACCATCCAGCCTGACCTGGTCGGGTGTTTGCGAACGGGGGCTTTCATCCAGCCCAACCACCCAGGCTCCGGCTTCCTTAAAGGCTGTGATGGCCTGAACCAGGTTGGATTGGGTGATCAGCAAGTGCTCGCTGGCGCCCGATGAGGCATTGACGACCGCCGGGGTTACCTCAACGGTATGAGCCAGGGGCAGGACAATGCCATGAATGCCAACCGCTTCGGCAGTGCGCAGCAGGGTTCCGAAATTTTGAGGATCTTGCAGGCTGTCGAGCAGCAGCACAAAAAGCGGTTCGTTTTTGGCAGTGGCATTATCTAAAATGTCAGAAATATCGACGTACGGATAATGACCGGCTTCGAGGATTACACCCTGGTGTTGGGGGGTGATGGAGTCCAGGTTCTGGCGTGGAACCCGATCCACGGGTACCTTGCGTTCTTTTGCCAGTTCCAGAATATCAGAAAGGTGGCCTTTTTCCTGGATTTTATCAGCGATCAGCAGGCGGATGGGCTGGCGGCGTTTTGCGCGCAGGGTTTCATAAACGGCATTGCGAGAGTAAATGTATTCTTTCATATGTGTGCGTAGTATATCATTCCCCTGTCAGATGTTTGATAGGTGAATAGCAATTCCCGAGATGAAATTGCTATACTATTCAGGCTTGGCTGGCTGGCGACCAGGCCTTTGGCTATCCTGATATTCCTGCAAAAACAGGTGAAAATACTTCAACCCAAAGATGCCCACTTCTCTCCATGCTGGCTTCACACTCAATTCACAATTGAACCCTATACTGCAATTAGATTTCACAAGAAATCAACATTCGATAAGGAGAGTAATAAAATGTTCAAGCATATTGTTTTTCGAATCCTGGCAGCCATCGTCCTGCTGGCTGCCATCGCGGGTATTGCTGGTTTTGCCTTTAATGCCGGTATGATGCGTGGCGCGGCCCTGAATTTACAGGTTCCGGCGGGTGGGCAAACCGTTCCAAATTATGGTTATGGTCAGCCATTCATGTACCCGATGCCTTTCTTTGGCTTTGGTTTCCTGGGATTGCTGCTGCCCTTATTCCTGATCTTCCTGGCCTTTGGGGCTGCCCGTCGCATGCTGTGGGGACCCCGCTTTGGCTGGCGTCATATGCAGCACATGCAGCATGGAGCCTGTGGCGAGAATAGCCCGGAAGGTGGCTTTGTCCCGCCCATGTTCGCCGAATGGCATCGCCGGGCGCATAACAGCCCCGAGAAACCCGAAGATTCTGCAACCCAAAAGTAAGCCAGGGCCTACTATAATAAGCGCAGTCGTTCTCTTGAACGACTGCGCGCAGGCATTTATATGAAAACCATTCTTGTTGTGGACGATGAACCCAAAATTACCAGGCTGGTGCGTGATTATCTCGAGCGCGCCGGTTTTAGCGTGCGGGTTGCCAGCGATGGCAAAAATGCTTTACAGCAGGCTCGTACTGAAAAACCGGATATGGTCATCCTGGATCTGGGATTACCCCACATGGATGGTCTGGATGTAACCCGCGAATTGCGCAAACTCTCCAACGTGCCAATCATCATGTTGACGGCGCGCTCGGAAGAGTCAGACAAGCTGATTGGCCTGGAATTGGGCGCGGATGATTACATGACAAAACCGTTCAGCCTCAAGGAGTTGGTGGCGCGGGTCAGGGTGACTTTTCGGCGTATGGAAACCTACGCGGCTGATAATACGGAGGTCATTCGTGTGGCTGACCTGACCCTGGATGTGGCGCGCTTGCGGATTTTAGCCCAGGATCGTGAGATAGAGGAACTGACTCCCTCCGAGTTCACACTGCTGGCAACGATGGCCCGCCAACCCGGGCGCGTTTTTACGCGTGCCCACCTGTTGGATGCCCTGCATGGGCAGGCTTTTGAATCTTACGAACGCGCCATTGATGCGCATATCAAAAATATTCGTCACAAAATCGAACCTGAGCCTGCCCAGCCTCGTTACATTCTAACGGTCTATGGCATGGGCTATAAATTTGCGGATCGATAAGCATGCATCCTAACCGTCCGGATTTCAAACACCGCCCGCCGTGGTGGCCAGATAACGAACCCTGGCCGCCGGTCAAAGGCCGTATGCGGCGCAATCCTTTCTTTCGAAGATTGGGCTGCGCTTTTGCTGTTTTTAATATTTTTGGGGTGGTGCTTTTCTTTTTGGTGATGACCTGGGTGGTAAATTATTTCGGCATCGCACACCTGCCTGTCAATTTGCAACCCTGGGCGCTGCCGATGGGCCTGGGCCTGCTGGTCTTTGTTGTCGCGGTTGTGCTGCTTGGTATATTCGGATTGCGACGGGTTTTCAATCCACTGGATGTTTTGCTGGAGGCGGCCGGGCGTGTTGCGGATGGCGATTATGCAGCGCGCGTGCCTGAGCAAGGTTCTGGCGAGGTGCGCTCGCTGGCCAGGGCTTTTAATAATATGGCAGCACGCCTGTACCAGGTCGATGAAAAACGCCGCAACCTGCTGGCGGATGTGACGCATGAGTTGCGTACGCCTTTGACGGTGCTGCAGGGCAACCTGGAAGGCATGCTGGATGGCATCTATCCGGCCGATGAGACCAACCTGCGGGCATTATTGGATGAAACCAAAATCCTGGCGCGTTTGATTGAGGATTTACGGACGGTCGGGTTGGCTGAAAGTGGTGCTTTGAAACTCAACAAGGAACCCACGGATCTGGTCATGCTGCTGCGGGATATCCTGGTTTCCTTTCAACCCCAGGCAGATGCCGCCGGGGTTCGCTTGCTGGAAGAACCCATGACTGAATTGGTCGATCAGGCCAAACCAGGTAGTCGTCCCGTGTCTGAGGCGACCAGCCTTATGCTGGAAATCGACCCGCTGCGGATGCGCCAGGTGCTGTCTAACCTGGTGGCCAATGCGCTGCGCTATTCACCGGCGGGCGGGCAGGTACTGGTGCGGTATGGTTCCGGGCAGGGTCAGACCGTGCTGGAAGTCAGCGACGAGGGACCGGGGATTTCTGCGCAGGACTTACCCCATGTATTTGAGCGTTTTTATAAATCAACGGATTCGGGAGGCATGGGCCTCGGGCTGGCAATTGCCCGGCACCTGGTCAGCGCGCATGCTGGCACGATCGAGGCCCTGAGTGCCAGCGGCAAGGGTACGACCATCCGTATTCTGCTCCCGCGTGTGTGAAGGCTGCACAGAAAGGGGGCGAAGTTGCTATTGAAGTGTGCCAGGCTGCCTGGAAATAGGGCTAAAATGCCCTGGCTGTGAAAACTCTCACGATAAAATGACAATTATCACTACAACCCCGCGGATTAGAATGCTATAATCCTGACGATAATTTTCCAAAGGAGATTGTAAAAAATGGCGTATCAATTAGTGAAGGTGCCCGAAGGTGGGGCAAAGATCAGCATTAAAGACGGAAAGCTTCAGGTTCCTGATAACCCGATTTTGCCGTTCATCGAAGGTGATGGCACTGGCCGTGATATCTGGCGCGCATCCGTGCGCGTATTTGATGCGGCTGTAGAGAAGGCTTATGGTGGCAAGCGTAAGATTCATTGGATGGAAGTATTCGCGGGAGAGAAGGCGTTTCTTCAATTTCAGAATTGGCTGCCGGATGAAACCACCCAGGCCTTCAATGAATTTTTAGTGGGTATCAAGGGCCCGTTGACGACACCGATTGGTGGCGGCATCCGTTCATTAAATGTGGCTCTGCGCAAGCTGCTCGATCTTTATGTTTGCCAGCGCCCGGTGCGCTACTATACTGGTGTGCCTTCGCCGGTAAAACATCCGGAATATGTGGATATGGTCATCTTCCGCGAAAACACGGAAGACATCTATACCGGGATTGAATTTGCCTATGGTACAGAAGAAAACAAAAAATTCAAGCAGTTGTTCAAGGAAGCTTTCCCGAAGGAATACGCCAAGATGCGCTTCCCGGATACTGCCGGAATTGGCATCAAGCCAGTTTCCATGGAAGGCACCGAACGCCTGGTGCGCGCTGCCATTCAGTGGTCGCTGGACAACAAGCGCAAGAGCGTGAATTTTGTGCATAAGGGCAATATTATGAAGTTCACGGAAGGCGCCTTTAAGGATTGGGGCTATGCCCTGGCCAAACGTGAATTCCGGGCCGAGATCATTACTGAACGCGAATCCTGGATTTTGGGAAACAAAGAAAAGAATCCGAATCTGAGTGTGGAAGAAAATGCCCGCCAGATCGATCCTGGTTTCGAGATGATGTCACCTGCCCAGCAGAATGATATTAAGGGTGAAGTCGAAGAAGCCCTCAAACTGTGGGACACACACGGCGGCGGCAAGTGGAAATCGCTCCTGATGATCAAGGATTCGATTGCGGATGTCAGCCTGCAGTTCACAATCATTCGCCCGCGGGATTATGATGTGATTGCCACCCTTAACCTGAACGGTGATTACCTGTCTGATGCGCTGGCTGCCCAGGTGGGTGGAATTGGTATTGCACCAGGTGCCAACATTAACTATGTCACAGGACACGCTATTTTTGAGGCCACCCATGGCACTGCGCCCAAGAATGCTGATCTGGATAAGGTCAACCCGGGTTCTGTGATCCTCTCGGGTGAGATGGTGTTCCGCTACATGGGCTAGACCGAAGTTGCCGACCGGATCGTTAAGGGTATGGAAGGG
>CAZLJB010000274.1:0-5106 GCA_964559195.1 uncultured Anaerolinea sp.
ATTAATGAGGCTTGTTTTTTGAGGTTTGGTTAAAGTTTAAGCTCTGCGAACCCTGCGTTCTCGGCGGTTAAGGCTTTTGCAGTAGACTTATGAGTAGTAAAGTGTTTTATAAGTGGGTTGCCCGGTTACTCAAGTTCAATCAATAGAAATCTATTTGGATTTTTTGCGACCTGGATGATTACTTTTATCAGCCTGGCTAAGTTTACCACCCATTTTTTTGGGAATATTCCGGGTATCAGCAATTTTTTTGGGTGGTTTTATTGCCGGGGAAATTGCTTTCCTTTCCTGTCCCACGCATATTTTTCTTTTGGCAGCCTATTAAGACCCCTCCCAGTTTCAGGTTGTGATTCGTGATGGATTCTGTGGGGCGGAGTTAGATTAAGGTTTGGTAAGAATATTTGGTAGTTATAAATTAGACAGATCGAATGTGATACAATGTGATAAATTAGGGAGAAATTATCCGATATACATATCGCGCGCTTTAGCTGGCCTGGTATGAAAAATCTAATCAACAAGATCTAAAAAATATTTGGGTCAATTTTTAAAAATTGAAGATTGCCGGGAAGCATGAGTTTTCCGGGCCTATTAAGTTGTTTAACCACTTATTCGAATATTATTTATTGGAGAGAAAAAATGAAAGCAATTCGTGTCAATGAGTTCGGGAAACCGGTTCGGATGGAAGAAGTCCAGAAACCAAAACCTGCCAATGATGAAGCCCTGGTTCGCGTTCACGCAGCCTCCATTAATCCAGTTGACACAGCAGTGATGGCCGGTTACCTGTCATTTATGACGGCTGTACCGTTAACACTTGGGACAGATTTCTCGGGCGTGGTGGTTGAAGTTGGTAAAGATGTGACCGGAGTTAAACCTGGCGACGAAGTCTATGGCTTGATCCCAATGCGCTCCGGGTCATTTTCAGAATATGTTACACCGAAGTCACACGAAATGGCGCGCAAGCCCAAAACACTTGATCATGCGCATGCTTCCACCATACCTCTGCCGTCCATGGCGGCCTGGCAATCACTGTTTGAGCATGGTGAATATAAAAAGGGCGAACGGGTGCTGATCCACGGCGTAGGTGGCAATGTAGGCGGCCTGGCAGCGCAGTTTGCCAAGAGCAAGGGTGCTTATGTTTACGGTACCGATATCCCCGAAAAAGCCGGGCATGTTGCCAATCTGGGGATTGACCGGTTTATTGATGTGAAAACCGAGCGCTTCGAGGATGTGGTGAAAAATGTAGATGTAGTACTCGATTTTATCGGCGGTGATTTTATGGAGCGCTCTTATACGGTGCTCAAGCCGGGTGGCCGGTATGTGACGGCTTTGCTGATGCAAGTTCCCCAGGATGAGCCCAAGCGGCTCGGGATCCGTAGTGTCGGGTTTGGGGCGCAAGCCCGGGCTGATTTATTGGCAGATGTGGCGGAATTGGTGGATGCGGGTAATCTCAAAGTCTTTGTTAACAAGACTTTCCCGCTTGCTGAAGCCCAGTCTGCACTGGATTATCGTTTGATGACCAAGGATCCTGGTAAAGTGGTTTTGATGGTAATGTAATTTACCTGCAGCTGTTTTTTGACGAGTGATCACCCGAATGGGCGGTCACTCGTTTTTATTGCAGACAGGTAGAAGGAAGCAGGATTATTATCGTCCCGCAGGTTGGTGCTTGAAGCTGGCAAGGGCATCCGAAGCTTTGCAAGTTGGATGTATTCAAGCAGGCATTCTGAACTCAAGGCAATACAGCCAGCCTTTCCAGACCTCAAATACGCGCCTTTCGAGCATCCTGGATGGCACGAGATCAATAGGTGGGATATGCAATTCACGCGAACCGCCGAATGCATTCTTGAAGACAGGGAAAAATTTCTCGTAGCCCAGCGCACCTTTTTTGGTTTCGTCAGCAATCAGTACGCGCGCTCCGGGTTTGGCAACTCGGATCATCTCGTCAATAGCAGCTTTTTTGTTATTGATTAAATTGATCCCGCCAATATTGAAAATGGCATCAAAAGAGGCATCCTGAAAGGGCAGCCTCTCTTCATTACCCAGGCAGAGATCAACTGCCCAGCTTTTTTTTCGCAGCAAATTCTGGCAGCGCTTCAACTGCTCGGGCGAGGTATCCAGGCCGAAAACTTCGCCCACATCCTGACGCCTGACCAGATAGGGCAGGTTTACTCCAGAACCGACGGAGACATCCAGTACTCTGCCACCGCGCGGCTCCAGCTGGTCGGTAATTTCGCACCGTCCGGTTGCCTCGTCCATCCCGATATACGCAAAGGCCACCTTCGAGAAAGGTGCATAACCCCACGAGAACGAGTCGCGCAAGCCTGAGAAATGCCGGCTGGAATCGATTAATTTTTCTGGTTCGATAAAACAGGGTATACCTTCCAGAATACTGTAATTAGTGGAGCAGGTTTTACAGTAAAGGTTGCCGGTCTGGCATGGATCGGCATTTAAATCAGCACAGTACTTTTCCAAATTTCCGTGGCAGGTGGGACAGGCCAGCAGGTTAAAGGTTGTGTGTTTCATAGTAGATTTTCTTCATACAAGTGAAATTCACGCCGACCACTAACAGACCCGGGGGGTAGGTTACCCACATGCCGTGGAAACCGTACTGCTAAACAAAAATGGTTCGATGAATGTTTTTTTATCCTGGACATGCGTTTTATTCCTTTCAATCTGAACTCATAATTACGTGACCGGTAAACAGTATGGTCAGCAAGACTCCTGAAACGATCAGGCTGGCGTGGAATTGGTACAGGGATTTGCGCAAGTTGGTTGGAATTGCTTTCCATTTGAAGAGCAGTCCACTTGCTACCAGAATGCCCGAAAGTATCAGACCTAGTTCGGGCAGCGGGTTGGAGATGCAAGACGATAAGATGAGATGTAGAACGCCAAAGCTGAGCGCGATAACGCTTAAATATGTGTGCAGGGGCATCAGGTATTTTCTCTGCAGGTTATTAATACGCCGGATAAAACTTTTGATAGTGTTGCTAATCGGCGCGTAGCGGAGCACCGTCCTGGATATCAAATCTAAGCCAACCGGGGCAGCTGATGCGCCGAAAAACCAGGCGGTGGCTTCGCCGGTGAACTCATTCCCTGTATTGTTTTGCCAGGCTGTGCGATAAGTCGAGACGGCTTGCAGGAAGTTTGGGACAACCAGTCCACTCTCTAGCAGTTCAATAACCAGAACAGACAGGAAAGCGATGCCCGCAAGTGAAATGAGCGTCAGTCCGGTAAAGGCCAAACCGAGGTTTAACCAGGGATTTTTATTTGTGGTCATGCCTGGCTCCTAGCGTGTTCGACCTGTCAGGATCATCGTGCCATCTGCGATAGTGATGCTTTCAAGCCGAAACCCGGTGGTAATGGACCCAAATGCGCCATTGATCGCACTGGAAAGCGCGGCAGAGATTGTACTTTTCAGACCATCCGGTAAAAGCAAGGAACCAAAATCCATCTCGGTCAATTCAAACACCATATTGCCTTGCGCATCAGGCGCAACAGACAGGACTACCCGTCCGGTGCTGGACAAAAGTCCATATTGAAGCGTGCCGTAGACCTGAATTTGTCCGTCTTGCAAATAGACCTGCGGATTGGAGACAATGGATGTTATCTGTTCCTGTGGGTTAGCCTGTTCAGCCACCTCGCCAGGCGCAACCGGTTCGACAGCTCCTGCCAAATTTTGTTGGGACAGGTTGAGAGCCAGGACAGAAGTCAAATGGGTCTCGCTGATCGTGAGCGAGAATTCGCCCGATAACGCGCCTTGAGCGACCGCATCCGCCATAGCTTGCTGCAAACTTTGGGCAGCCTCAGCTGAAATCGGAATAGAATATGGTGGATATTTTGGACCACCGGCATTGAATGCGCAGGCCTGCAAGGCCAGAGAAAACAACATTACTACCATTATGAGCAAATACTTTTTTACAAACATGGTTTTTCCTTTTGATTGGATCCGGGCAATACCGTTTCCATTCGGATTTCATTTCAAGAAACTAACTACACCGAGAGCCCATCAACACCAACTCTGTCGGAAAACGGACTACTTGAGCAGCCAGTTTGATTTATCGATTCACATACTTTCCATTGTCAGGAAACTAGCCGGTGCTGATTAGAGCTGCTAAAGGCAAATGGAAATACCACGTAAGAACCACGCGGAATCGCTCCTCCTTTGCGGCAAAAATGCCGGAGCAAAGGCAGCTGTTATTTAGTTGGAGATGGGAGGGGGAACAAGCAGGAAAGAAAAAAGTTGGGGGTTAGCAAAATATATTGAACAGAGCCTGGTCAGCAGAAGCAACAATCCAGTTATGGTCAACTGCACCGGGAGCAGCAATAAATCTTCGATGACAGAAGAATCAAAGGAACTATGATTCTCGATAAAAGAGAATGGAGCCAAAGATGCGAACAGGCCAACAACGATACAAACCAGCGTGAATAGTAGTAGGGAATTATGCTTCTTGCCCATGATGAACCCCCTGCTGAAACAACGCGATGATATGAGGGTCATCCACGCTGTAATAGACTTCTTTTCCATCGCGGCGCGCCCGGACAATCCGCATTTGACGCAGCCCACGCAATTGGTGTGAGATGGCCGATTCCGTCACGCCCACCATTTCAGCCAGTGCCATAATATTCGCTTCCTTTTCGATAATCGCCGAAAGGATGCGTACCCGGCTGGTATCGCTGAAAGTGCGAAAGAGTTCTGCCACATGAGCAGCGGTGTGTTCGTCAAGAATGGATGGTTTCATTTATTTTGCAAACGATTGAGTAGTTACTCAGTTGTTTGTTTTATTATAGCACATATTGCGTAACAGTCAACGGATTGCTCGAATGAGCAGCAATTCCAAATCTAAAATTCGTTTTTAGAAAATAAGCGAATTTTCTTGATAACACGCGTTTTTGGCTTGTGTTTTTAGCCCCCATCCCCCGCCTTCCCCCAAATCCAAGAACGGGATTTAGGGGAAGGAGCTAAAAATTTGATGAGTGGGGTTCTCCTCCCCCAAATACCCCGGTTTTGGGTATTTGGGGGAGGTTGGGAGGGGGCCAAGCGCAGGTAAAAAGTCACTTTATCGCCCGAAAACCACTATTGACAGTCAAAAACTGGCCTGTTGACTAACTTTT